>NZ_JBSQVP010000001.1:0-102850 GCF_055136605.1 Aquaspirillum sp.
CTTACACCTATCGGTTGTATTCTGTTAAAGATCAATCAAACAACTAAACGCTGTTTGCTGCTGCTGTGTTGCAGCGAGGAAGCGAACTATACCCACTCCCTCTTTCATCGTCAAGCGAACGTGACGAAAAAAACCTAAAAAAAAGACAATCCTCTGTTTTTATTATGATCTTTTTCTTCTGTTTTTATTAGCCTGAGGACGAGGCACTTGTTTTTTTACGAGGGTAAAGTCTATTTTCAGTTGGTCCAGATCGACACGAGCCACTTTCACCTGCAAGGTATCGCCCAAACGATAGGTTAAGCCGCTACCTTCACCGACGATTGCATGGCGTTCCGCATCGTGATGAAAATAATCTTCCCCGAGCTCAGAAATATGAACCAATCCTTCGGTGTAGATCTCGTCAAGAAGGATAAACAACCCAAAAGACGTCACGGCTGTCACCTTACCGCTGAAAGCTTCACCTAAGTGTTGCTGCATATAGTGACATTTGAGCCACGTTTCGACTTCTCGACTTGCTTCATCAGCACGACGCTCGGTCATAGAACACTGAACGCCCATCTCTTGCCACTTTTTCAATGGCCGGTATTTTGTTTCATTTAAAATGGCCTTAATCGTACGATGCACCAATAAATCCGGATAACGACGAATCGGCGAAGTAAAGTGGGTATATGCCTCATAGGCCAAACCGAAATGGCCTTTTTGTTCTGGGGTATAGACAGCTTGCTGCATCGAACGCAACATGACTGTTTGTAATACTGCGGCATCTGGACGATTTTTCACTTGTTCGGCCAACTGAGCATAATCAGCGGTGGTAGGCTCATCGCCTCCTTCAAGCGACAGGCCAGACAGTTTCAAGAATGCGCGAAGATTTTTTAATTTTTCTGGTGTAGGCCCTTCGTGCACTCGGAACAGACATTTACGTTTGGCCTGCAAAATAAATTCTGCCGCACACACATTTGCTGCCAACATACATTCTTCAATCAGACGATGGGCTTCGTTACGCTGTACAGGTACAATTTTGTCGATTTTACCCTGCTCGTTAAATACAATTTGTGTTTCAACAGTATCAAAGTCGATCGCACCACGCTTTTGACGATTTGCAGCAAGCAGACGATAAACTTCAAATAGATGTTGCAAATGAGGTAACAGCGTTGGAGGTGCTTCAGCAGCCCCCTCGGTCAACCAATGCCACACTTGGTTGTATGTTAATCGTGCCTGTGATTTCATCACTGCAGGATAAAACCGATAGTGCTTCACTTTGCCTTTAGCACTTAGCTGCATATCACACACCATACACAGCCGTTCCACTTGCGGATTCAAAGAACAAATTCCGTTAGACAAAGCTTCAGGCAACATCGGAATCACTCGGCGAGGGAAATACACCGAGTTACCCCGACTAAAACTGTCTTGATCGAGGGCATCATTAGGCAACACATAGTGACTGACATCCGCAATTGCCACAATCAGACGCCATCCCTTACCTTGCCGCTCGGCAAAAACAGCATCATCAAAATCACGCGCGGTTTCGCCGTCAATCGTGACCAAAGGCAAATGTCGTAAATCTTCGCGTTCTTTTAGATCTTTTTTACGCACCTTACTTGGTGTGCTTTGTGCCTGTTCTAACGCAGCAGCTGAGAATTGATAGGGCAGAACATGTTTGCGTAGTGCAATCTCTATTTCAATGCCAGAATCACCCACATTTCCTAAAATTTCACAGACACGCCCCATGGGTTGCACATGAGGTGCCGGTTGAACCAGCAATTCAGCCACAACAACTTGCCCAACTTGGGCCAATAAGTCCGGATTCGGTTCAATCAACACATCTTGATGGATACGTTTATCTTCGGGAATCAAAATCAGCACACCGCGTTCGCTGTGCAAACGCCCAACTAAGGTTTGATGTGCCCGCTCCAGCACTTCAATAATATGGCCTTCGGTACGTCCACGCCGATCAGTACCCGCCTTTTGTACCAAGACACGATCGCCATGTAAGACTTTTTTCATCTCACGTTCAGATAAAAACCAATCTTTACCCCCTTCATCCGGTGTAAAAAAGCCAAAGCCATCGCGATGGCCGATGACCCTACCAGCGACGGCTTCTATTTTTTCTGCCACACAGACAAAACCACGGCGGTTAATCAATACTTGCCCCTCACGCGCCATAGCACGCAAGCGGCGAGTGAAAAAGACCCATTCATCCTCTGTGATCGAAAGCAAGTTACCTAACTCTTGCGTCGATAACGGCACACCACGTTCAGCTAAAACTTGTAAGACAAACTCTCGACTTGGTAAAGGAGAGGGATATTTTTGTTTTTCACGTACTAAAAACGGATCTTGTTCACGCAAACTACCTGTAGAAGATAGCAAATTATGTTTTTTTACCATTGACAGCCCCATAAAAATCCTTATAATTCGGCGTCTGTTTGTTATATCAGATTCACCGATATGGCAAACATAACAGAAAACAGCGCCCAGGTGGCGGAATTGGTAGACGCACTAGGTTCAGGTCCTAGCGCCCGCAAGGGTGTGGAAGTTCGAGTCTTCTCTTGGGCACCACGCTGTTTCTGTACCAAAGTATGGTGTCGCCCAGGTGGCGGAATTGGTAGACGCACTAGGTTCAGGTCCTAGCGCCCGCAAGGGTGTGGAAGTTCGAGTCTTCTCTTGGGCACCATCAGCAAAATAACCACCGGAAGGTGGTTTTTTTACGCCTATCATTTTTGCCTTAGCGTAAAGCCCGCCATGTGACGGGCTCTGCACAGCATCATTCGCAAATTAAGCGTCTAACGCGCGGAAAATCGCATCACGAATGCCATCAACCGAACCTACACCAGGCACTTTGATGTATTTTGGTGCCGACGCATCACCGCTGCTGGCTAATTGCGAATAGAAGCCAACCAGCACCTCGGTTTGTTCGTGATACACCGCCAACCGTTTTAACACAGTCGCTTCATTGTCATCTTCACGTTGAATCAGGTCTTCACCGGTTTCGTCATCTTTACCTTCCACTTTCGGAGGATTGAATTTGACATGATAGGTACGACCTGATGCCACATGCACACGGCGACCAGACATACGCTCGACAATCTCGCTATCCGGCACATCAATTTCAACCACGAAATCAATGTCAACGCCAGCAGCACGCATCGCTTCTGCTTGAGGAATGGTGCGAGGGAAACCATCAAACAGGAAACCATTTGCGCAATCTGCGGCAGTGATACGTTCTTTCACCAAACCAATAATGATGTCATCACGCACCAAACCACCGGCATCCATAATGGCCTTGGCTTCCAAGCCCAAAGGGGTGCCAGCTTTCACTGCCGCGCGTAACATATCGCCGGTGGAAATTTGGGGAATGCCATATTTCTCACAAATGGCTTTTGCTTGCGTTCCCTTACCAGCACCTGGGGCGCCCAAAAGAATCAGTTTCATGCATTTGCTCCTGATGGTTTCTCTCTGTTGATTATTGAGTGTGTTGTGTTGCAAAAAAAGCTCGAACTCGAGCTAAATCTTCTGGTGTATCAACACCAGCGGGAGGTGGCAAGGTGATAGTTTTCACTGCAATGGCAAAACCATGTGCCAACACCCGTAATTGTTCTAATGCTTCCCACTGCTCTAATGGCGAGGGAGATAGCGCCTGATACTGTCGCAGAAAACCAGCGCGATAAGCGTAAATACCGATATGTCGCAGCGCAGGGTGGGCCTTCGGCAACGCCGTAATAGGCTGGTGCATAAAACCATCACGAGCCCATGGTATCGGCGCACGACTGAAGTAAAGTGCCTGTCCTTGTTCAGAACACACCACCTTCACCACATTAGGATTGAAAAACTCTTCCGCGTGAAGGATGGGATGCGCTAATGTTGCCATGACACAATTTGGTTGTGCCGCTAAACAGGTAGCAAGCTCATCAATCAGCGCTGGCGGCAATAGTGGCTCATCCCCCTGTACATTGATGATAATTTCATCGTCGGCCAGATGTAATTGTTCAACCACCTCGGCCAACCGATCCGTACCAGAAGGATGATGGCTGGCAGTCAAACGAACTGGTACTTGATGTGCTTCGCAAGTCGCAACGATATCAGGATGATCCGTTGCCACCCATACCGCAGCGGCAGCAGACTGCTGAGCTTGTTGTGCCACTCGTACCACCATTGGCAAGCCGGCAATATCAGCTAGAGGCTTATTGGGTAAGCGTGTCGAAGCGAGACGGGCAGGAATGACCACAAGAAAGCGGGGAAGTGTCATCGCTTAAGCCTGAGATACATTTTCATCGTCAGCCAAAGGCCGAGCATCACTTTCTAACATCACTGGGATACCGTCACGAATGGGAAAAGCCAAACGATCTGCTTTACAAATCAACTCTTGTGAGTTTTTTTGAAACAGCAAAGGTCCTTTGCATAGTGGGCAAACAAGAATTTCAAGCAATTTGCTATCCATGGTGATGTAAGGCTTTCAGTTGCTCGGTTAGCCAAGAAGCGAGGTCTGGAGAAAGCACCGCGCTGATCGGTAAAACCCATAGTTTATCATCAGCATTGGCTGATTCAGAATGTTGCTGTAGTTTGACTGCGTCTTTTTCTGTCATCAAAACACATTCTGCAACAGGTAAATCCTTCATTTTCAAAGGATGATGATCGGGGAAAGGATATTCACGACAATGCAATCCCATCTGGCCTAATGTGTTGAAAAAGCGTTGAGGATCGGCGATTCCGGCAATTGCTGCACAATCTTTGCCGATAAAATCCGCCACAACACGCTGATGAGCGGCATTTGTTAAAGCATAAAAAGGTTCGGGTTGTAACGTCATGGCAAATAGAGGGGCGGGGGTCTGTATAGCAGCCACCGGTTCACCATTAACCACCACGGCATCCACTGTTTGTAATCGCCAGCGTCCTTCACGCAATGGCCCACATGGCAATAACCAACCATTTCCCAATTGTCGCCGACCATCGATGACCAGTAACTCAAGATCACGCTGCAAACGATAATGTTGCAAACCATCATCCGATAACAGAACATCGACTTCAGGATGTGCGGCTAACAACGCCTGTCCCGTTGCCACCCGATCCCTTCCCACCCACACCGGACAACCTGTCCGCGCCAATAAGACAGGTTCATCTCCACATAGGTTCGGATCTGAATCTATCTTTACCGGCGTCGGTACCGTTGCATGGCCGCCATAACCACGACTGATGACCGCAGGCTGCCACCCTTGTTGCCGGAGAGCCGTCAGTAAATGATAGGTTAAGGGCGTTTTACCTGCACCACCAACCGTAACATTGCCAACGACCACCACAGGGACCGTCAGCCGGTAAGACGGCAACCAACGCAAACGATAGGCAAGGCGACGTCCAGCACTCATCAACGCAAACAACGCGCTAAGCGGCGCAAACACACTCGCCCAACCTGGCTGTTCGGCATACCAACGTTTCACTAGCCAATTGGCAACAGACGCCATTTAAGAATTCACCGGTGCCTGTGTGGCAAACGTAATTCGGACTAACCCTGCTTCCCGTGCCGCTTCCATGACTTGAATGACCGATTGGTGCGTTGCTAATGCGTCAGCATTGATCACTAACACAGGATTGGTCTTTCCTTGTGCTGCAGTTTTCAATGCCGCTACCAACGCTTCCCGTTGCCCTTCTGCCACTGCCTGTGGACCAATCTGATAGCTGCCCTGTGCAGTTACTGCAATATGGAGGATAGGATCAGGCGATACAGCACTGGCTGGTGCGCCCCCCTCGGGTAAGTTGATTTTTACTTCAGCAAAGCGCGCATAAGTGGTCGAGACCACCAAAAAGATCAACACCACCAGTAATAAATCGATCAGCGGAATAAAGTTAATTTCCGGTTCATCACGCTGCCGACCACGGTTAAAATTCATGAACGATCTCCGTGTAACACTTCAACCAGTTTAATCGCTTGTTGTTCCATATCGATCAACAGGCCATCCACGCGCGCGCGGAAATAGCGATAGAACATCATGCTGGGAATTGCCACCATGAGGCCAAAAGCAGTGTTGTATAACGCAACCGAGATACCGTGAGCCAGCTGTTGTGGATTTCCACCACCGGGGGTTTGTGCAGCAAAAATCTCAATCATCCCAATCACTGTCCCCAATAACCCCAACAAAGGTGCCATCGCAGCAATCGTACCAAGGGTGGTCAAGAAACGCTCCAACTCGTGCCCAACAGCACGACCAGTCTCTTCAATGGCTTCTTTGGTAATGTCTCGTGAATGTTGATGATTACGCAATCCTGCTGCAAATACCCGCCCTAAGGGTGACTCACTTTGCAAACGCCCCAAAAACTCGGCGCTCGCCCCTGCTCGACGAAATTCTTGCACTGTCTTTGCCAACAAACCCTCAGGCAAAATGTTCGAGGTACGCAAACTCACCAAACGTTCGATGATAATGGCAAGCGCCACGACTGAAGCAATAATGAGCGTCCAAATTGGCCAGCCCGCTGCGTTGACTATCGACCACACAAGCCTTCTCCAAGCAATGTTAAACCTTAAACTCTATCCGCAGCAGCTAGGAAAAGACAAGTGCTGTTTGCTAAGCTTTTTTTTCGAATATTTTAAAACCAGCTCAGAATAGAGTAACCCTTTGCTGTTTAAGGACTTTTTCAGACCATCCACAATACCTGTGGATAACTTTGTGGACAACTCAAAAAACGACCGCTGAAAACCGCGACAGATAAGGAAAAACGTTAGATTGCCTACTTTATAGGCAATTTTATTTTTCTTTATAAATCAAATAGTTAAATTTAACCATTTCGCAAGTTTTCTCCCTATTACAGACGGTTATCCACAGACAAAGTGCCTGTGGATGACTTGACAAGAACAAAGTTTTTAATCTCGCAAAAACAAAGCTTAAGTTGACCCAACAAACAATTTACGTTAAACACTGCTTTTTTCAAACAAGTGTTTGGTTATGAAAATATCCGCTCGTCTATTGCGCCATATCATGAATCTGTGGCCACCCTTTTTAGGTGCAGGTATCCGTGTTACGCATCTCGCTAACGATTTCAAAACAGCCGAGGTGGTGTTACGCCTTGGCTTTACCAATCGTAACTATGTTGGTGTGCATTTTGGCGGTAGCTTATATGCGATGACCGACCCGTTTTATATGCTTTTGCTGATGCACAATTTAGGTCGAGACTATATCGTTTGGGATCAAGCAGGCAGCATAGAATATCTAAAACCCGGCACAGGCAGAGTCACCGCTTATTTTTCGTTAGATGATGATTGTTTGAATGACATTCGACAGGCAACAGCGGATGGAGAAAAACATTTGCCAGAGCTGACTGTTGAAGTCAAAAACGAGGGGGGTGAAACGGTCGCACGGGTGAAAAAGACATTATATGTGCGGAAGAAAAAAAGACAGGCATGAAAAAAACCGCTCTTTCGAGCGGTTTTTCTTGGAAACTTGGCGTCCCCACGGGGATTCGAACCCCGGTTATCGCCGTGAAAGGGCGGTGTCCTAGGCCTCTAGACGATGGGGACAGCTGGCGCATCCGGAGCGATTCGAACGCCCGACCCTCTGGTTCGTAGCCAGATACTCTATCCAACTGAGCTACGGATGCGCTGTCAATACAACAGTACTCTGGCGGAGAAAGAGGGATTCGAACCCTCGATACAGGTTTAAGCCCGTATGCTTCCTTAGCAGGGAAGTGCCTTCGACCACTCGGCCATTTCTCCGTTTCGAGAGAGGCGAACTATACGCACATTCGCCTCTCACGTCAACCACTCAAGCACAGAATTTTCGAATTAATTTTGTGCCTGATCTAAACCGAAAGCTTTATGCAGCACACGCACTGCCAGCTCAAGGTATTTTTCATCAATCAAAACAGAGACTTTGATTTCAGAAGTCGAGATCATTTGAATATTGATCCCTTCTTCAGCCAACGTGCGGAACATGGTAGAAGCCACGCCAGTATGCGAACGCATACCCACGCCAACGATAGAGATCTTTGCCACTTTATCATCAGCATCGATCTTGCCAGCGCCGATATGAGTCTGAACTTCTTGCAAGATACCCTGTGCACGCTGATATTCACCACGTGGTACAGTGAACGAGAAGTCGGTGGTGCCGTTATCGCCGACATTTTGGATAATCATGTCAACTTCGATGTTGGCATCGGCAACAGGGCCTAAAATTTGATAGGCGATCCCTGGCTTATCAGGCACGCCTTTGACGTTAATCCGCGCTTCATTGCGATCAAAAGCAATCCCTGATACTACCGCTTGTTCCATCTTATCGTCTTCCTCAAACGTAATCAGCGTGCCATCGCCTTCTTCTTCAAAGCTGGATAACACACGCAATTTGACTTTGTACTTACCGGCAAACTCAACCGAGCGAATCTGCAATACTTTTGAACCAAGGCTAGCCATTTCCAGCATTTCTTCAAAAGTAATACGGTCGAGTTTACGTGCCTCAGGCACCACACGAGGATCGGTGGTATAAACGCCATCGACATCGGTATAGATTTGGCACTCATCTGCCTTCAACGCAGCGGCAATCGCTACGGCTGAGGTATCTGAACCACCACGGCCCAAAGTCGTAATCGAACCACCTTCGTCAATACCTTGGAAGCCCGCCACCACAACCACACGGCCAGCATCCAGATCTGCACGCATTTTGACATCGTCAATCGATTGAATGCGGGCTTTGGTAAAGCTGCTGTCGGTGATCATAGGCATTTGCCAACCGGTATAACTGACAGCCGGCACACCAATATCTTTGAGTGCCATCGACAGCAAACCAATGGTAACTTGCTCACCAGTGGAGGCAATCACATCCAATTCACGAGGATCGGGATGAGCTTGAATTTCACGGGCCAAAGCAATCAGACGGTTGGTTTCACCACTCATAGCCGAAACAACGACTACAACTTGATGTCCCTGCGCCTTCCACTTCGCCACGCGACGGGCGACATTCTTAATCCGCTCCGGAGTCCCAACCGAAGTGCCGCCGTATTTTTGCACGATGAGAGCCATATTGCGCGTCTCTATTCCTGAGTAAAGAAGGGTTAAAATTTGGAGCTGGCATTCTAGCTGCTAAGCCGCAGAAATGATAGCGGCTTGACCATCAGCAAAAAATTGCGTACACCACAGCCTTTGTTTTTTCCAGTCATAGGAACATTTTCATGATTCGCAAGAATCCTAGCGGCCATCTCCCCCAGATTGATGCAACAGCCTTTGTCGATCCCACCGCCATTATCTGTGGCAAAGTGATTATTTGTGAGAATGTCTTTGTGGGCCCGTATGCCGTTATCCGAGCAGATGAAATTAACGCTGACGGCGATATGGAGCCCATTATTATCGGGGCAAATTCGAATATCCAAGATGGCGTGGTGATTCATTCAAAAAGTGGCGCTGCCGTGACCATTGGGCAACATACCTCGATTGCCCACCGTTCTATTGTGCACGGCCCATGCCAAGTCGGTGATCGGGTATTTATTGGTTTTAACAGTGTGCTGTTTAATTGTGTGGTCGAGGAAGGCTGCGTCGTTCGCCATAATGCGGTGGTCGATGGTTGTACCCTACCAGCAGGGTTTTATGTACCGTCAACAACCCGTATCGGCCCCAAGACCGATTTGGATACGATTCCGCGCGTCAGTGTTGAAGCGTCTGAGTTTTCTGAAGATGTGGCACGCACCAATGTTGATTTGGTGAAAGGCTATAAGAAACTGGCGAACGAGTTCTAAACTATTCAGACTTTGCCTCTGAATTGAGAAGACAAAAAAATACCCCGCGTTGTGCGGGGTATTTTTTGCCGTTGTCCAAATTAACGCTTGGAGAACTGTTTGCGGCGACGTGCTTTGTGCAGACCGACTTTTTTACGTTCGACTTCACGAGCATCGCGAGTGACCAAGCCTGCTTCAGACAGAGTGGGTTTCAGTTCTGCCGAGAAGTCGATCAAGGCACGGGTGATGCCATGACGCACAGCGCCTGCCTGACCTGTTTCGCCACCACCAGTCACATTGACCATGATGTCGAACGTTTCGAGATGATCAACCAAAGCCAAAGGCTGACGAATCACCATGCGGCCGGTTTCACGGGCGAAGTATTCATCAACCGGTTTGCCGTTGACGACGATGTTACCAGTGCCTTTCATCATGAAAACGCGAGCAACCGCGCTCTTACGACGACCGGTACCGTAGTAGTATTTACCGTTCATTCTTTATGCCTCGGAGAATCAGAAATCCAGCACTTTGGGCTGTTGCGCGCTGTGTGGATGCTCACCGCCTGCATAGACTTTGAGCTTTTTAATCATGGCATAACCCAGCGGGCCTTTTGGCAGCATGCCTTTAACGGCTTTTTCCAGCACGCGTTCAGGGAACTGGTTTTGCAGTTCGGTGAAGTTGCGCTCGCGGATACCGCCAGGGTAACCGGTGTGGCGATAGTATTTCTTATCTAACGCTTTGTTACCGGTGACGCGCAGTTTGTCGGCGTTTACAACGATGATGAAATCACCAGTGTCAACGTGTGGGGTGTACTCCGGCTTATGCTTGCCGCGCAAACGACGAGCGACTTCAGCAGCGAGACGACCGAGAACTTTATCGGTTGCATCAACTACGAACCACTCATGCTTGACTTCGTGCGGCTTGGCAGAAAAGGTTTTCATGGAACTCTTCCACTCGAAATCTTGAAAGCCGTCGATTCTATTACAGCGCCCTAAAGGGTGTCAAACCGCGATCAGGCAGCAAGCTGCTGATTTCTTCGGGTTTTTCTCAAGATCAGGGATAAAAAAAAATGTTGTGAATTCTGGGGCCATCTAAAAGCGACAATGCAAGCGCTGTATTTTTCGCAATGCAACAAATTATTGCTATTCCTTGCACAATTGTTACCAGTCAAATAAAAACTTGAACCCAAAGTGCATTTAACCAAAATTACACAAAAAAATAGCAAAAAAAAGCGCAGTCAAAGCATGACTGCGCTGAATTCCACCTTTTTAAAGGAGGATGGAGGAGACAACACCACAACGCACACCTTGCGTGAAACGTCCTGATGCGGTTTGATTATGGAAACTCTGCGCCGTTTTTGCAAGCACTTTTTGTGCACTGCACTATAAAAATTTATTTTGTGGGGAATAAGGGTAAAGGTTTATGCCAATTTTTTGGCAGGAGAAAACCAAAACCACCACAAAGCAAAAACTTGTAAAACCGATAAAGAAAGAAACGTCCAACGATAAGCCACCGCCTCACCATCACCAAAACTCTGCCACGTATCAATCAAAGCCCCGAGTCCCCACTGCAAGCAAAATGCCCCTAAGAAGGCAAACACATTGATCGCGGTGTTGGCACGTCCAGACACCGTCACAGGAAAACCGGCAGCCACCAGTGAATATTGGATATTGGATAGACTGAAACAGGCGCCTAACACCACCCACCCCAAATCAGCCAATGGCCCACTGACCCAAGTGATTGCCAACATTGCCACCACGGCACACACCATCGCCCACCGGTATAAGTCCATCAAACGGATACCGCGTTGTGCCAGACGGCTAGCAAAAAATCCCATAAACAGAAAACCAGCCAACATCGCCAAACCAATCATGGTCAAGCGTTGTGCGGCTTCGGCAGCAGCCATTCCCTCTTGCACCATCATCCAGCGTGTGGCCCAAACACCTTGCACTGCCATAAAACCACCGGTGATAGCAAAAGCCATCGGTGCAAAACGCCAAAAATGGGCACTGGCTAAAATCGCTTGTAAGCCTCGCCATTGTTCAAGCAAGCCACCGCCCTGCACGCCAGTGGGCTTTTCTGGCACAAATAGCAATAGTGCAAGGCTGGAACACACGGTAATCACCGCTAGCGCGTAAAACACTTCGCGCCATGTCCATGTGGTTAACAACCACTCCAGCGGCTGTGCCGCCGCCAATGCACCTAGACCACCAGCGGCCATAATCCAACCGGTGAGCGAGGCTTGTTGTTGTGGCGGAAACCACAACACAAAACACTTAAACGACGCCATCAAACACGCCGACACCCCCAAACCAATCAATGCCCGCCCAATGGCGAGTTCAGTTAAACTGCTTGCTGCAGCAAAAATGACTGCGCCCAATGCAGCAATCAGCAATAACCCTGCCTCGACCCGACGGGGACCAAAGCGATCCAATGCCAAGCCCAACGGCAGTTGTGCAGCACCGAAGGCTAAAAAGTAGGTACTGGTTAACAGACCTAAATCGGCATCGGCTAAACCCAGCTCATGAGAAAGCAAAGGCCCAGCCACACCATTGACGGTGCGGTAGAGGTAAGACAGAAAATAGCCAAAGGCAAAGGGAAGAAATAAACGCCATGGAGAAATCGCTGGCATAGACATGAACCTTTCAACGCATATTGATGCAGAAAAACCGCAATTATGACCAAAGTATTGCAGAGATGAAATTTAGCAATTTATCTGTAAATCATGGCAATTATCAACAATAAAATTTTGAAAAAACCCATTACAATCACAACAAAAAACCAATAAAAACAAAATTAAAAGCAGAAAAAACCAACGAAAAAAGATTTTTTTTTGCAATGCTGCAATAAGATTACGCCGTTGGCGCCAACAATGCGCTTTTACCCCTCAACCTTACTGAAGACGCTTACTTATGAACACTGTGTCTCGTCGCCTCGTTTTGAATACCTTAGCAGCGGGTGTGTTGGCTGCTATGACATCTTTTGCCCAAGCCCAAGACATGAAACTGGTGTCAGTCACCGCGATTGTCGATCATCCGGCCCTCGACTCCGCCCGTAAAGGGATCGAAGACGAACTGAAAGCGCTGGGTTTTGAAGCGGGTAAAACCATGAAGTATCAATACCAAAGCGCACAGGGCAACCCTGCCACCGCTGGTCAAATTGCCAAGAAATTTGTGGGTGATAAGTCTGATGTGATTGTTGCGATTGCCACCCCGAGCGCCCAAGCAGCGGCAGCCTCAACCAAAACCATTCCTGTCGTGTTTACCGCAGTCACAGATCCTGTTGCGGCTAAATTGGCAAAAGATTGGAAACCCTCTGGCACCAATATCACTGGGGTGTCCGACAAATTGACGCTGGCTTCGCAAGTTGATTTGATCTTGAAGGTAAAACCCAACGCCAAAAATGTCGGGATGGTGTATAGCCCCGGTGAAGTGAATTCGGTCAGCGTGGCAAAAGAACTGAAGGCCGAATTACAAAAACGTGGCTTGCAACTGGTTGAAGCGGCTGCCCCACGTACTGTCGATGTGGCACCAGCAGCAAAAAGCCTGATTGGTAAGGTCGATGTGATCTACACCTCGACAGATAACAACGTCGTGTCCACCTACGAATCGTTAGTGCGTGTCGCTTCCGATGCCAAAATTCCATTGGTTGCGGCGGATACCGATTCGGTTAAACGTGGCGCCAGCGCAGCCTTGGGGATGAACTACTACGATATGGGTCGCCAAACCGGTCGTATTGTGGCCCGTATTCTGAAAGGCGAAGCCCCGGGTAGTATTGCGCCACAACTCGGTGATAAAGTCTCGTTAACGGTTAATCCAGAAGCAGCGAAAAAGCAGGGCAACCCTCTGCCAGACGCGTTGCTGAAGGAAGCCAAAGAAGTGATTAAATAACTTCTTTCTCGTGGGCAGTGTAAGCCGCTGCCCTGTTCGACGTCACCGCGCCCAATCCGGCGCGGTATTTGTTTTTTTAAGAGGTGTTCATGTCATTCATTTCCCTCATGGGCGCTTTGGAAATCGGGCTCATCTTTGCGCTTGTCGCCTTGGGTGTGTTGATTTCCTTTCGTATCCTGAATTTTCCTGATCTGACCGCTGATGGCAGCTTCCCCCTCGGAGGCGCGGTGGCGGCAACCCTTATCAGCGGCGGTCATGATCCTTGGCTGTCTTGCGCGATTGCGGCAGTTGCCGGTGCGATGTCTGGCTGGGTCACAGCGTGGCTTAATGTGCGTCTAAATATCTTGCAGCTGCTGGCCAGTATTTTGGTGATGATTGCCCTTTATTCCATCAATTTGCGAATTATGGGTGCGCCGAACGTGCCCCTGTTAGGTGAGGCGACCGTATTCACGCCATTTATTGGCGAAGGCGGTGATAGCGCCTATTGGATTCAACCGATGGTATTAGTGGCAGTGGTGATTGCGGTGAAACTTGGGCTGGATGCATTCTTTGCATCGCAATCCGGTTTGGCGCTGCGTGCCACCGGCGCCAACCCACGGATGGCACGCGCACAAGGGATTTCCACCAACCGTTACACCTTGGCAGGGATGGCACTGTCCAATGCCCTCATTGCTCTCGGGGGTGCGCTTTATGTGCAAACCCAAGGTGGGGCGGATATCTCGATGGGTGTGGGTACAATTGTGATTGGTTTGGCGGCCGTGATTATTGGTGAAACTTTAATTCCAAGCCGAAATTTATGGATCATTACGCTCGCCACGGTCTTAGGTGCCATTCTGTATCGTCTGTTTATCGCCTTAGCGTTAACTGCCGATTTTATTGGCCTACAAGCCCAAGACTTGAATTTGATTACCGCCGTCTTGGTCGGCTTTGCATTGGTGTTACCGATGTTAAAAGCTAAACTAAGACGTGCCAGCGGAGCGAAATAATCATGATGCACGCACAAGGTTTGACCAAGACCTTCAACCCCGGCACACCGATTGAAAACCGTGCTTTGCGGGGTTTAGATTTGCATATTGAAACCGGTCAATTTGTCACAGTGATTGGCAGTAATGGCGCGGGTAAATCCACTTTTTTGAATGCAATCAGTGGTGATTTGTTAGTCGATAGTGGTTCAATTCATATCGATTCACAAGACGTCACTAGACTGAATGCATGGCAACGCGCTGGTTTGGTGGCACGGGTGTTCCAAGACCCGATGGCAGGCACTTGTGAAGGCCTGACGATAGAAGAAAACCTCGCGCTGGCGTGGCAGCGAGGCGAAAAACGCGGCTTCGGTCGTGCGGTTCGTCCTGAATTGCGCGATATGTTCCGTGAAAAGCTGGCGCGCCTTAAGCTGGGTTTAGAAAACCGTCTCAGTGACCGCATGGGTTTGTTATCTGGTGGCCAACGACAAGCGGTGAGTTTGCTGATGGCATCGTTAAAGCCGTCGCGCATTTTATTGTTGGATGAACACACAGCGGCACTCGATCCCAAAACCGCCGGCTTTGTGTTGGAACTCACCGACCAAATCGTCGCCGAGCAAAAACTCACCGCTTTGATGGTGACCCACTCGATGCGCCAAGCCTTAGACCACGGCGAGCGCACGATTATGTTGCATCAAGGTCGTGTAGTCTTGGATGTGGCTGGCAGTGAGCGCGCCAATATGGATGTGCCCGATTTGCTTGCCATGTTCGAGCGCACGCGTGGTGAAGCCGTCAGTGATGACGCCTTATTACTCGGCTAATCACGTTTTATGCGACGGGCCAAACGCGGCCCGTCGTCGAGTTTTTCCAACTCTTGCTCCATCCCCGACAACAAAATATTCAGCGCATCGCCTGATAAAAACATCTCGTACACCGAAATTAACAACGATAGCAGCATCAAAAGCAGACTCAAACCAAAGGCGTATACCGCATAGCTATCGTGGCGGTAGTACACCAACATCATGCTCACCACACAAAGACACATGCTGGCAGTACCAACAATTTGCATGTTTCGCACCAATAAGACACGGCGCCGTAGATTACTGATTTGTCGCAGTAAAGTTTCATCAGGGTGTTGCTGATATTCGCCATACAAATGGCGAATGACACTGGAAAGACCGAGAAAACGGTTGGTATACGCCAATAAAATCAGCGAAATGGCGGGAAACAGCAGGGCAGGGGTGGTGAGATTCATTACGGAATACCGCTCGCAACATCGAAAAACCCACAGCCTGCCACAGCCCTTAGCCGTTGCCTAGCGCCTTAATCGAGACGGAAGTTTTCCACTTCCTGTCGTAGTGCAACCGCCATCTGATCCAATTCTCGTACCGATTGCAAAGCACTGTTGGCTACCGTTTGGTTGGTATCGCTGGCGCTGGCCACTTGTTCAACATCAAGCGCAATGCGGTTCACTGCTTGGCTTTGCTCTGACAAGGCACCGTTAATATCGGTTGCACTGCGGTGAGTTTCTTCCGCAGTACGGCAGGCCTCATCCAAAATCGAGCTGACATTACCTGCTGCCCCTTCGCTTTCAGCAAGGCCCTCACAACCATGGGCAATCTGTTGGTGCATGGATTGGGACAACCCTTGTAGGCGATGGGTAATTTGATCAATCTCGCTGGCAGAATGTGCCGACTTTTCAGCCAGCTTACGCACTTCATCCGCCACCACCGCAAAACCCCGTCCGGCTTCGCCTGCTCGCGCTGCCTCAATCGCTGCATTCAACGCCAATAAATTGGTTTGGTCGGCAATATCACGCACCTGCCGCGTCATATCCGAGATCGCCCCCATGCTATCAATCACCTGTGTTGCGGTGCCGGCAATTTCCTCGTTCAGCATCTTGCGCGCTTCTAATAAGCGTTGTTGCAACACCTGCGAAGTTTGCATCCCATCTAAAGTATGTTGATGGCTGACTGCGGCCGTATCGCGTAAGTGTTCAGCTAACGAGGCAGTTTCTTCGATGCTGGCGGTAATTTGTTCCAACGACGCCGAAGAAGAAGCAATCGCCCCCGATTGCTGCATAGTTGCACTGGAAAGAGATTCTGCCCCGCGCGCCAATTTACCCGACTGTTCTGCTAAGTTTTGGCTATAGCGGCGAATGCTCAACATAATGTTTTGGGTATCTGCCAATAGAGCATTAAACGCTTGGCTAACTCGGGCAATTTCATCTTTGCCTTCAACAGGTAGGCGACCTGTGAGATCTTTATTGGCACGGGCGGCATCAAGCTGTTTTGCCAAATTGGACAGTGGTAATGCCACACCACGGCTAATCCAAATTGCACACAACATAATCACCGCTCCCACGGCGATAATTTGCAGCAGATGCACCCACAATGACGACCAGAAAGCGCGCTCAACATCATCCAGATAAATACCGGTTGAAACACCCCATCCCCACGGTGCAAAACCTTGGCCATACGCCACTTTTGGCACAGGCTCTTCACTGCCAGGTTGTGGCCATAAATAGTGAACAAAACCGGGTTTATTGGCCTGAATCAAATCTCGCATTTCGACCATAAATAAACGGCCGGTGGCTGGGTCTTTTAAACCAGATAAATCTTGTCCATTCATCTCTGGTTTTATTGGATGCATCAGCATCTTTAACTGCATATCAAAAATAAAAAGATACTCTTTTCCGTCATAACGCATTGCGGAAATGGCATTTTTAGCGGCATTTTGTGCCGCTGGCAGCGACATCCGACCGGCTTTCACCTCAGCCTCGTAGTAACTTAATATGCCAATACTGGTTTCAACGATATTGCGAACTTTGTTTTGCCGTTCGTTCAACAAGGTCTCGCGCTCGGTCATCATCCCCAAGCCAGAGATGATCAACATGCCAACCAGCGCAAGCAAAAGCAATAGCAACAACTTTGCTTTGACAGAAAGTTGCGACAACATGGTGTGCCTCCTAGAGCCGATGTGTTGAGCTTACTATGGTAAAAACTCAACCATCTATTTTTATATTGAGGCAAACAGATTAGCAGCTTTATTACGCTATAACAAAAGGCAAAATGAAAAAAACTTGATGTGTATAGTGCGTTATTTATACGGTTCTCAATCGGCAATTTAACAATTAAAAGATAAAAATCACTTTTTATTAAATTTGTTAAAAATCAGGATCGATTAAAACATCGCTTCCCAATGGTGCTAAAGAGAAAAGATCGATCACATCCGCACTAGAGAGACGAATACACCCTAAAGATGTTGGTGTACCCCATTTGACATGGCTACCTGCGCCATGGATATAGATAAAGCGACGGTAACTATCGACGACTGTTCCGTCGGCAAGTTGGCCTTGGTTTAACCCCGGTTCTTGTCCACATAACCACAGAATACGGGTCAAGATCCAATCTTTTTCTGGATATTCTGCGTGCAGTTGCGGCGTATACCGCCAAGGGGTGATGGCTTGGCGAAATAAAATGGTGTCCAGTGGTGCGCCATCGCCGACTTTATCGCACACCCGATGCCAACCACGAGGCGTTTGATAAGACCCCTCTCGCTCACCCAAACCGCGTTTAGCTGTCGAGGCCAAATAACGCCGTTGCTGACGCCCGTACTCGTCATACAACACCACGGTTTGGCTTTTCACACCGACCTTCATCCACGGCACACCCGGCTGTTTTGGATTAGGAAACAGCGGAGACAGCGCAAGCTGTTGTTGTTGCAACAGATAATTGTGCACCGTATTACTGCTGGCTTGGCCGAGGGGACAGACCAGCACAGCCACCAACAGCGAGGCAGCCGTTAACCGCATAACACATCACCCTCAACAATCTGCACCGGCGTAAAACAGGGCACTTGTTCAAATAGGGCAATCACATCATCGTTGTGCATCCGGATACAGCCGTGAGATTGCGGCGTCGATAAGCTCACCGCATCCGGTGTGCCATGAATATAGATGTAGCGCGCCATGGTATCGACTTCACCAAGACGATTTTTCCCGACTTCACGACCACATAACCACAGAATGCGTGACAAAATCCAATCGCGCTCCGGTTGTGCCGCAAAGAGTGCATCATCGCACACTTCACCTGTCCAACGCCGTCCCACTAACACCGCTGCCCGAGGCAGATGGGCGCCAATTTTGGCACGGATATAATGCTGTCCACGGGGTGTTTGATAACTGCCGCGTTGTTCCCCTGCGCCCTTTTTTGCTGTTGAAATCGGGTAGCAGGCAATCAGTGTATCGGTGCATTGATCGGATACAAACAATTGTTGTTGCTGAAGATGGATGGTAATCGCAAGCGACATCACGACCGCCGTTGGGCAAAGAATTGTTGAAGTAACTCGCGGCAAGGTGTGGCAAGGAGACCACCGCTAACAGCGGTTTGATGATTCAATGCTGACATAGCAAAAACATCACACACACTGCCTGCCGCGCCAGCGCGCTCATCATACGCCCCAAACACCACACGCTGTAAGCGCGCATGCAAAATCGCGCCAGCACACATCACACAGGGTTCCAAGGTCACATAGAGCGTGCAATCTTGTAGGCGATAATTGGCAAGTTTTTCTGCTGCACGGCGCAACGCAACAATTTCAGCATGGGCAGTGGGATCATGATGTTGACGTGGTAGATTGTGCCCCACTGCGATCAAGGTATCGCCTTGCATCACCACTGCCCCCACTGGCACCTCACCGACAGCTTGTGCCAATTGTGCCTGTGCCAACGCCAACTGCATCGCTTGTTCAGCCACTGGCAGCTCATCAGGCATTAACGGGGGAAAGCCCTGTTGTACCGCTTGCCAAGCCTGCTGTTTTTCCTCGTCAGTCAGTTGTGACCAATGACAGCCCCGTTCAATCGCCATCAGTCCCCACAGCAAACGCCGGTTGACCGGAAAACGTCGCCGTTGCAAGGCCTGAAATACAGCGTGGGCAGTCAATTGTTGCAATTGGTCAGGTGAGGTAATTCCAAGTTGAGCCAACCATTGCCGCGCTTTAGGCGGAATAAACGAAAAATCTGACATCCGCTATCGTTGCCAGCCACGCCAAATACGCCATGCCACGCCCAGTTTCACCGCCCAACCCAATGCGCGCCCCACCCGTCCCGATGGCAGGAGGGTCAATACCGCAGGCAACCACTTCGTCAGTTGCCCACCTTGACTCAACCAGCGCCAGCCAAATTTCAACACCTCGTTTGGCCGTGAAATCTGTTGTAGCTCCCACTGAGCACGGGTACGCAAGGCTTCACCTTTAATTAGAAGCAACTCTTTTTGTAGCTGACGTTGTTGGATATGCCGTCTCATTTTTGTTTCCCAGAGAGGACATCCCAATCACGGCGCAGTTCACGCAGCGAGTCATGGAATGGCGGGGGGGAGTGGCGTAAATGGGCAGAAAGACGCTGCAATACCCACAGCGAGGATAACAGCAGACAGACAGCAACAGCAGCCAATAGCCAACCGCGCCATTCGGGTGGTAACACAGCAAATAGCGTCAGTAATACCGCTACGCCCGCAAGTAAGAAACACACCAATGCCACACCGCCTAATAACATGGCATGAACCAATTGCTCTTTGTGTTCTTGCGCTTCTAAGCTGAATAATTCAGCGCGGGTGAAGAGTAGCTGAGCGAGGGTATCAAGAAAACCGCGCACCCCTCGACGGGGTGACGCGGAAGAAGAAGGATCTGTCATGCCAGCTTAACGGCGGGAAACCAACATACCCAACAAGAAACCGACCGCAGCGCCAATCCCCAACGCTTTCCAAGGATGTTCGTGTACATATTGATCGGTCGCACGGGCGGTCGCTTTGGCACGCGCCAAGGCCACTTCTTCAGCGGCAATCAAACGGTCTTTGGCAACAGACAAGTTAGCCGCCAATTTCTGTTTCAAGGCCTTCGCTTGTTCGTTGCCTTCGCCAGCGGTGGCTTGCAAAATGGTTTCAGTTTGTTGAATCACATCTTTGACTTCTGCCAACAGGTTCTGTTTTTCTGGGCTGAGGCTATTATCGGACATAGTGGTTCTCCTTATTTATTGCACGTTGACATATCAGGGAATCCTAACCTTCCTTGCACCATGCGTCAAACACTGCATCGACGTCTGACATCATCAAGGAAAAACGGAAGTGCGTTTGCCATCAGTCAGGCAATCATTAACAGATATCGGGGAGAGAGATAAATTGACAAGACCCAACCGACAATTTCCACATTCAATTAAATTGGAATAATGCGCGATTAAACAGCAATAGGTGCCGGTAGATATTCCAGTAGATCACCACGCCGGAAAGTTGCAGAAAGTTGTTGTAGTGATACGTCTCTCTTTCCATAACAAGCCGTCAGTGCCTCTGCCACATCTTTTACCGCATTTGCATGATATTGCGCGTGTTGGTCTTCAAATTTTTTAAGAATTTGATGGAAATTGCGATGAGACACCTCTGTGAGCGAGATAGACATATCCGCCAGCAATCTGCGGCCAATCAGCATAGAAATATAGTGTGAGGCATAAGGCATATAATCGGGTGGGGTCAAAGAAGTTGGCCGTTTTCTTTCGTTCTCAACCGCCCGAAATATCAGCACGGCCAGCAGTGCTTGAGCCGCATTTAATACCTTAAAAATGTCGTCATATAGCTTGCCAAAGTGTTCTTTACGGCGAAATTTTGCTTGGTGCGGCCGTTCGCGCCAAATTGCTAATACCGATTCGGCCACAATCGAACTGGTCACAACATTCGAGCCGCCGCCCCCTTCTTCACGCTGACGTTTGTAGGTATAGCCCAAATCGGTTATTCCGATTTCAAGTTGTTTTTGAATCTCATCATTAGAACGCAAATCACGCAGATCCACCGGATTCTGACTATTGGTGGCATAGGTAATATCTTGGATGAAATCTTTATCTGTTTCTGCCAGTTGATAGATACGCACCATGACATACGCTGATTCACCGACAAGACCAGATATTCCGCCGTGATTGAGTGTTTCCTGAATCGTTTTGCAGGTCTGTCCGCCGTTGATTACCTGCATATTTTTAAGCTGTACTTTGTAATCTGATTTTTGAAAGGCGTTGTAATCGAACTTATCACAAACCACAGTAATACCATTGTTATAAAAATAAAATTTGTCCGAGCGAAGTGGATCACATAAGGTGTTATGAATCGCGGTGTTAACACGATTGGTGTGCAAACCCAGGTAGCGGCGGATATTTCGTTCTAACAGCCTGTCGCCATGTTCGTTAAACAGCCGATGAATCTCTTGCACCGCCACACGGCCAACGAGGACACGCATATAGTTCATGTCTTCGACAATGGCTTGACCACTCAAGGTCAATGTCGTATCAACCTTTTTACTTCTTTGTAGAATATTGACGATTGAGTCGTGATTAAAGTGAATGAAATCCACTTTATCACCGTAATCTTTTTTTGCTTCATCTATCCAATGATTAGCCTGTGCTGCCCATTGCACACCGTTATTGCACAAAATAACACGCACATTAGGGATGCACGCATCACGGATGAGAGAGCGAATTTCCTCAATTTTCGGCGCTATTTTTTCATTTAGAGTCACTTTTCGGTATGGGTCAAACAGTACAGATACAGTATCCACTGCCTTTTGGACGCCCGTTTCTGGAAAATTTGCCTCGCCGCTCAGGTCTTTTACTTTGTACTTTCCCTGAAATATCGTCACCAAAAATTCGCCATCTTCGACTTCACCAATATGAAGCCCATCCACACCTGCATCATTACCCCCTTCGGTCATCAATTCAGCTGCCTCATCTAAAGGCATTTCAAGACACGTTGAGATGCACAGTAAAACAAACGCTGCTGATTTTTTCTTGTTAAGGTCATGACCTTCTGGCAACCACTCGGGATGATCCTCAACAATACCGGTTATCCGCTGGTCAACGATACTGGCGTTGATATTCATTATCTTATCCTTCTAATGTTTCTCTCCAGCCATGAAGTCAGATGGACACATTGCTGTGTCCATCCGAAGGTGTCTAACGACTGTTACTCCACCGTCACCGACTTAGCGAGGTTACGTGGTTTATCGACATCAGTACCACGCGCCAGCGCAGCGTGATACGCCAGCAATTGCACCGGAATCGCATGCACCACCGGCGACAACACCCCCACATGACGCGGTGTGCGAATCACATGCACCCCTTCAGAATCATGGAAATGGCTGTCTAAATCGGCAAAGACAAATAGCTCACCACCTCGGGCGCGCACTTCTTGCATGTTCGACTTCACTTTTTCCAGCAGACTGTCATTCGGGGCAATCACCACCACCGGCATATCCTCATCCACCAGCGCCAATGGGCCATGCTTCAACTCACCCGCAGGGTAGGCTTCGGCATGAATGTAGGTGATTTCCTTCAGCTTTAACGCCCCCTCCAGCGCAATCGGATAATGCACACCACGTCCCAAAAATAAAGCGTGATGGCGCTTGGCAAATTGTTCAGCCCACAAGGTAATCTGCGGTTCGAGGTTGAGCGCATGTTGCACACTGCCGGGCAAATGGCGCAGGGCATCTAAATAACGGGTTTCCGTGGCCTCATCTAAGCGTTGCCGTTGTTTTGCCAAAGTAACAGCCAAACTAAACAGCGCCAGCAATTGGGTCGTAAAAGCCTTGGTCGAAGCCACACCAATTTCTGCACCCGCACGGGTATAAAACACCAGATCAGAAGCACGAGGAATCGCGCTGCCCATTACATTACAAATCGACAACGTGGTTTTATGCCCTAGTTCTTTGGCGCGTTTTAATGCCTCGGCTGTATCCAGCGTTTCGCCAGATTGCGATAACGTGACCACCAGATAATTAGGATCAGCCCAAGCATCGCGATAGCGGTACTCGCTGGCAATTTCGACATGACATGGCAGCCCCGCAATGCCCTCAATCCAATATTTGGCAGTTAAACCAGCGTAGTAGCTGGTACCACATGCCAAAATCAGCAAACCTGTCACTTCATTAAAGCGACTGGCGGCGTGTTCACCGAACAAATCGGGGGTAAAGCCTTGTTCAAGGATTTGCTCCAGCGTATCGCTCAGGGCTTTGGGCTGTTCGTGAATTTCTTTTTGCATAAAGTGGCTGTAAGGGCCAAGCTCTAACGAAGCCAGAGAGACATCCGACAACAACACCGGTCGCTCACACGGCTGATCTTGACCGTCAATCACTTGTACCGTCTGACGGCTCACGCGTGCCACATCGCCCTCTTCTAAGAACATCACACGGCGCGTCGCTGACAACACGGCGGAAACATCAGAGGCAATAAAATTCTCGCCTTCGCCTAAACCAATCAACAACGGGCACCCCATACGGGCACACGCCAATTCCTCAGGTCTATCCAGCGCCATCACACAGATGGCATAGGCGCCACTCAACTCACGGACCGCCAAACGGGTGGCTTCGAATAAGTCGGCAGTAGATTGATAGTAGTGATGAATCAGGTGAGCAATCACCTCGGTATCGGTTTGAGACGTAAATTCATAACCGAGTGCCAACAACCGTTCGCGCTGTGCTTCGTGGTTTTCAATAATGCCGTTGTGCACCACCGCAATTTGCTCGGATGAAATATGTGGGTGTGCATTCGGTTCGGTAACCCCACCATGTGTCGCCCAACGGGTATGACCAATCCCAAGGCCAGCCGCCAACTCGACCGCCTCAGCCGCCGCCTGCATTTCAGCCACACGGCCAACACGGCGCACCCGCTCTATCCCCTGTTCGGTCAATACGGCAATCCCCGCAGAATCATACCCACGGTATTCCAAACGACGTAAACCATCGATCAATAGCGGCACGATATTTCGCGCGGCAATCGCGCCAACAACACCACACATACGGCAACCTTTATCTTGAAATGGAGGAATGGCAGGTATTTTGACACTGCCGTTGCGGGAAAACGAGCCCTATCGAATCGGGTCGGCAAAGCCAGCACGGCGGGAGAGTTTGTTTGATGACAAATAAGCGAAGGTTTATTGTTTTGTTAAGTTTTAATTCTGTTAGGATAGCCGCCGTGCCGGTGGTTTTAGCGAAATTGTAGAAAAGACATGGGATATTCGGTATGAATGTAAAAGCATGGATGATTGCTTTAGTGGTACAAACGTCAATTTTGACCTTGGCCGCTTTAGTCATTGTGTTTGGCGTGATGCGCTATAGCTATCAACTTCTCGACCAACATTTAGAACAAGACGTGACCTTGGAGCGAGAGCTGAATGCTGTTTATGCCGAGGCGCTGGGTATTCGTCTTGCCATGCACGCCATGTTGCTCAATCCCAATAACCCCAATGCCCCTAGCTCGTATCAACGAGCTCGGACAGAGTTTGAAAAAGCCTCTAGCGCACTGCAACAACGTGCCCAGAATCACCCTGAACTCAGCACCATTATTCAAGCACAACAAGCTTGGTTACCGATGGCAGATGGTGTGATGCGGTTGATTCAGGCAAACGATTTAGCCGGTGGTCAAGCCGAATTCAAAAAAGAAATCCCCATTTGGCAAAAGCTCCGCAAACCCTTATTAGCGTTGTTAGAACAGCAAAAACACATTTCCGACCAAGCCCGCGCAGGGGCTTTGGCATGGGAACAAAAAGCGCAGTGGATCGCCCTCGGTACCGGTGGGCTGATTGTGTTGATTCTCACACTGTCATCTATCTGGTTTGCCCGCCGTTTAATGCTTAACCTTGGTGGAGAACTCAATTATGCGGTGCAAGTCACGCAGACAATTGCCTCGGGACGCTTGGACCAAACGATTGAGACCGATGCCGCCGCACCCAATAGCCTGTTATCTGCCATGAAAGAAATGCAACAACAACTGGCAGGGACAGTCAGCGATATTCGCAGCTATAGCGTGCAAGTGGCTGCGTCGATTGGTGAACTGCAACAAAATGAACAACAACTGGCACAGCTGGCGCTAGAACAAAGCCAAGCGGCAACGCGGATGAGCGCCACTGTCGAAGAAATGAGCCACAGTATTGGTCAGGTGGCAGAACACGCTGAGCAAGCCGACCGCATTACCAGCGAAACTGGCGTCCAAGTTCGCCGCAGTGTCGATACCATTACTGATAGCAGTAATATGATTCGACAAGTCAATGATTGCATGGAAGCGTCTGCCGCCGTGATGAGCGAATTGGGCAGCAATGCGGCCAATATTTCCAGCATTGTGAAAGTGATTCAAGAAATCGCCGAGCAAACCAATCTATTGGCCCTCAACGCCGCCATTGAAGCAGCCCGCGCCGGAGAGCAGGGGCGAGGGTTTGCCGTGGTCGCGGATGAAGTACGCAAGCTGGCCGAACGTACTGCACAATCAACACATGAAATCACCGCCATGATTGAGCGTGTCCAAAGCAGTGCAGAACAAGCGGTGAAAAATATGGAAACAGGCCGACAATTGGTAGAAAACAGCACCAATCAAGTTTCCTCCGCACAACAGGCGGTGTCGGAATTACAACAGCAAGCCCGTCAGGTACAACAAGCGGTCACCTATATCAGCCAAGCGTTGGGCGAACAACGCTCAGCCAGTGGAGATATTGCACAAAACATTCAACATATTGCTGTGATGAGTGAACAAAGCCACAGCGCCACACAGAGCACCTTACAACATGCCGACACCCTACATGACCTTGCTTTGGCCTTAGAAAAAGCAGTTGAGCGTTTTCGGATCCACCGCTAAGAGTATCACCGAAAAAAAGCCCCCAAGATCTGGGGGTGTTAGAGCACTGACAAAGCCCTCAAACAATTGGGGGCTTTTTGTTTAGTGTTTAATGTGCTGCACCGGCTTTTTCTGGCATGGCAGAGGAATGGTGGCTGGTAATCAACCAGTTTTGACCATCCCAGCGGTAGGTATAGCTATAACGGCCACTGACCGAGGCACCGGTTTTGCGGAAATAGAAGGTGTATAAACCGGCATCAACGGCGGTATTGCAACCAATTTCGATATGGCGCAGGTCAATTTTACCGACTGGGCCATTGGCAAGGAAATGTTCAAAGTAATCTTGTTTTTCTGCTGCAGAGAGACGAGGTTTGTTTGATACCGTGGGGAGTAGGATTGAGCGTGGGGCATAGTTAGCCACCACTTGTTTGGGGTTGCCACTGAGCAAGGATTGGTTCCAGCGATCAAACAAAGCAGCAATTTCGCCTTCGCTGGTCAGTTTGCACATTTCCGTGCGGGCAAAGGTGGCATCTTGGTAAACGGGTTGGACGTAGGCAGGGCCGTAGTGATGGGAGGCAGGAGGGGTAACACAGCCGGTTAGAGCGACAACACCAGCAAGGCTCAATGGGAGCAGGGCATGTTTCATTGCAAATTCCACCTTTTATTATTTGGGACAAAGTGTGTTGTCCTAATCATGGCGGAAATCGCCCAACTTGGCACCCCTTTTTTATTGCAAATTCGGCAATTTCGCGAGAAAACACGAGATCAAAACGAGCACTTAGCAGTTTGGTACATCACTTAACCCTCATTATCCGTATGGTGCTGTCACCCCGAAGGGGCGACGCACCATGACATCATTCCAATAAGCCATTTCAAACCAGCTTTGGTACGTCGCCCTAACGGGTGACGTACCCTACAACATGACACAATCCTCATTACCTGTACGGTGCTGTCACCCCGAAGGGGCGACGCACCATGATATCATTCCAATAAGCTATCTCAAACCAACTTTGGTACGTCGCCCTAACGGGTGACGTACCCTACAATATGGCTCAATCCTCATGACCCGTACGGTGCCGTTACCCCACAGGGGCGACGCACCATGACACCATTCCAATAAGCCATCTCAAACCAACTTTGGTACGTCGCCCTAACGGATGACGTACCCTACGACACCTTCCGGTACACTTTAACAATAAAACTTGTAAGTCATATAAAAGACCATAAAATTAGCCATTCAATTTTCGATTACTATAACCATGCCTAATTACCGTCGCTTGTGGTATCCAGGTGGTACTTATTTCTTCACAGTCACGCTGCTTGAGCGACATAACAATGATCTACTGGTACGCCACATTGATGTCTTGCGCCAAGCAGTACGCGAGGTAAAACGAACACATCCGTTTACCATTCATGGCTGGGTAGTGTTGCCGGATCATTTGCATTGCGTGTTAGAGCTTCCAGAGAGTGACCATGACTTTGCGCTGCGCTGGCGGTTGATTAAGATGGGATTTTCCAAAAGGGTGCCCAAAGGGGAGCATGCGCCAAGCGGCAAGAGCGCGGGCTGTGGCAACGCCGTTATTGGGAACATCTGATCCGTGATGAAGCTGATTTCGCCGCACATATGGACTATGTGCATATCAACCCGCTGAAACATGGCCTAGTGGCGCGTGTTGCCGACTGGCCGTATTCGACTTTTCATAGGTTGGTGGCTGCTGGGGTTTATCCGGTGGATTGGGCTGGTAATGAGGGTTTGCTTGGTGACGCTTAATGAGTGGTACGTCGCCCTAACGGGTGACGTACCCTACAACACGCCCTAACCCTCATTATCCGTACATAAAAAAACCGCCTAACCCAGTGTCGGGCAAGGCGGTTTTAGCGTGTTTCGGTGTCTGTTTTTACCGATTAGCTGTAGTCGCTCAAAGGTGGGCAGCTACAAATCAGTTGACGGTCGCCTGCCACATCATCAATCCGATTGACGAATGGCCAGAACTTATTCTCGGCCACCCACGCCAGCGGGAATAAACCCTGCTCTCGTGGATAAACACGGTTCCACTCGCCAGTGATATCAGACAAGCTATGCGGCGCATGACGCAATGGACTTTGTTCCGCTGTCCATTCCCCAGCCTCAACACGAGCAATTTCCGCCCGAATCGACAACATCGCCTCAATAAACCGATCCAGCTCAGCCTTCGATTCACTTTCTGTTGGCTCGATCATCAACGTCCCTGCCACAGGGAAGCTCATGGTTGGGGCGTGGAAACCATAATCCATCAAGCGTTTTGCCACATCCACTTCGGTCACACCGGTCGCAGCTTTCAGTGGGCGCAGATCAATAATACATTCATGCGCAACACGGCCATTTTGACCACGGTACAACACTGGGAAAGCGTCTTGCAAACGCGTCGCAATATAGTTGGCGTTGAGCAACGCCACTTGTGTTGCACGTTTCAGCCCTGCGGCGCCCATCATGGTGATATACATCCACGAAATCGGCAGAATCGAGGCTGAACCAAATGGTGCAGCAGACACCGCGCCCTGACCGGCATTATCACCACCACTGCCAGCAACAGCATGGTCTGGCAAGAACGGGGCTAAATGCGCACGCACCCCAATCGGGCCCATGCCGGGGCCGCCGCCACCATGTGGAATGCAGAAGGTTTTATGCAGGTTAATGTGGCTCACATCGGCACCAATATCAGCCGGTCTCACCAGCCCCACCAACGCATTTAAGTTGGCGCCGTCCATGTAAACCTGACCACCATGCTGATGAATGATGTCGCAAATATCACGAATTGCGGCTTCAAATACCCCGTGTGTGGACGGGTAGGTAATCATCAAACATGCTAATTCCGCCGAGTATTGCTCTGCTTTGGCACGTAAATCAGCCACATCGACATTACCATTCTCATCACACGCCACCACAACCACTTTCATGCCCATCATCTGGGCAGTGGCAGGGTTGGTACCGTGCGCGGATTGTGGAATTAAGCAGATGGTGCGCTGTTGTTGACCTTGGCTATCGAGATAGCGGCGGATCGCCAACAGACCGGCGTATTCACCTTGCGCACCAGAGTTCGGCTGCATCGACACCGCAGCAAAGCCAGTCACCGCTTGCAGCTGTTGGCACAGGCCATGGATCATTTCGAGATAACCCGTGGCATGTTCGCGTGGTGCGAAGGGGTGTAGATTGGCAAATTCTGGCCAACTTACAGGCATCATTTCAGCTGCAGCATTGAGCTTCATGGTACAACTACCCAACGCGATCATGCTGTGATCAAGTGCTAAATCACGATTTTGCAAGCGTTTCAGATAGCGCATCATCGCTGTTTCGGTGTGATGGCTGTGGAAAACGGGGTGGGTTAAATAAGCCGATTGACGCACTAAATCGGCAGGCAAAGCATCAGCCGTGCTGCTGTCTAAAGCATAAATATCGACTTCAGCACCCGTCAGGATATTGACTAAAGTGGCAACATCGTTGGCAGTCGAGGTTTCACCAAACGACACACTCACGGTATCAGCATTTAAGCGATGCAATAAATAACCCTTGGCAGTCGCTGCAGCCAAGATGCTGTCGGTGTTATCACCGGTATGCAGGCTCACCGTGTCAAAGAAATGCGCGTGCAAGACTTTCACCCCTTGCTGTTGCAACGCAGCAGCGAACAGGGCAGCCAAGCGGTGGACGCGTTGGGCAATGCGTTTGATACCTTCTGGACCATGCCACACAGCATAGAACCCAGCCAAATTGGCTAACAACACCTGTGCGGTACAAATATTGGAGTTGGCTTTTTCACGGCGGATATGTTGCTCGCGTGTTTGCAACGCCATCCGCAATGCACGTTTGCCTTTTGCGTCAACCGACACCCCAATGATACGACCCGGCATAGCACGTTTGTATTCATCACGGGTCGCGAAGTAGGCGGCGTGAGGGCCGCCAAAGCCCATAGGAATCCCAAAGCGTTGTGTTGAACCAAGCGCAATGTCAGCACCCAATTCAGCCGGTGGCGTGAGCAAAGCAAGGGCCAATAAATCCGCTGCCACCGCCACCACACCGCCTTGTGCTTTAATCGCAGCAATGTCTTGTGACAAATTGCTAATGGCACCATCAGCAGCAGGATATTGCAGCAAGGCACCAAACACCGGTTGGGCAGTGGCTTGGCTAATATCGCCAACAATCAGCTCAAAACCATAACCAGCGGCACGGGTTTGCAACACATCAAGCGTGTGTGGAAACACACGAGCATCAACAAAAAACGCTTGGCTTTTGGATTTGCTGACGCGCTTGGCCATCGCCATCGCTTCAGCCGCCGCCGTGGCCTCATCCAATAACGAAGCATTGGCTAAATCAAAGCCAGTAAAGTCCATCACCATTTGCTGATAATTTAACAATGCCTCTAAACGGCCTTGGGCAATTTCAGCTTGATACGGGGTATAGGCGGTGTACCAACCGGGGTTTTCCAACACATTGCGCTGTAACACCGGCGGCATCAAAGTGTCGTAGTAGCCTTGACCAATCAAACTTTTAGCAACGGTATTTTTGCTGGCAATGCTTTTTAACAAAGCAAGGGCATCAGCTTCATCACGAGCCTCAGGCAGCGGTAAGGCTTCGCCAAAGCGGATTGCAGCAGGAACCGTTTGGGCTGTGAGGTCTTCTAGCGAGGCAGCACCGACAGTCGCCAACATGCTGCTGATGTCGTTTTCGTTGGGGCCAATATGGCGGCCAAGAAAAGCGTCGGAAGATTCGAGGGAGCGTAGGGAGGTCATAGTCCGGTCTCAAACAACAGAGGCAAGGCAAAAAAATAAAGCGCCTGTTGTCAAAGACAACAGACGCATCAAACAGGGCTTAGGCGCCCACTTCTGCTGCGTAAGCTTGGGCATCTAACAACGTGTCCAGATCAGCAGGATTGTTCAATTTCAATTTGAAGAACCAAGCGGCACCATACGGATCGCTGTTCGCGGTTTCTGGCGCATCGACCAAGGCTTGGTTAATTTCTAACACTTCACCTGCCAACGGGCTATACACATCGGAAGCGGCTTTCACCGACTCCACCACACCAGCACCATCGCCTTCGGCTAAGTGGCTGCCGACTTCTGGCAATTCCACATACACCACGTCACCCAACAACGCTTGTGCATGATCGGTAATACCAACGGTCACCACACCATTGCCTTCGTCACGAATCCACTCATGGCTGGCCACATATTTCAATTCTGCAGGGATTTGGCTCATTGTCAGTTCTCCAAAATTTTAAGTCAGTCGTAAACAATACAGAGGGGTGAGGCGCAAGCGGATGCCCAACGCCCCACCTAGGGATAGTGAATGATCAAAGAAGGATCAAACAAATTGTCGTTTGCCGTTGCGAACGAATGGCATTTTTACCACGCGCACCGGTGTGGCAGTGCCACGCAGGTCAACGGTGGCTTGTTCGCCAATCGCAGCGGGAACGCGTGCGATAGCAATCGAGAATTTTAAAGTCGGAGAGAAAGTACCGCTGGTGATGATACCGGTGCCAACACCGTCCACATTGACGGGCATCCCTTCACGCAACACCCCACGGCCTTCAAGCACTAAACCCACTTGTTTCATCGCCACACCAGCGGCTTTTTCAGCACTGATGGCAGCACGGCCAATGAAATCACGCTCGGCAGGTTCCCACGCAATGGTCCAACCCATGCCAGCTTGCAGGGGGCTAATGCTGTCGTCCATATCATGGCCATACAAGTTCATACCGGCTTCAAGGCGCAAGGTATCACGCGCACCTAAACCAATCGGTGCCACACCCACGCTCAACAAACCACGGGCAAAGGCGTCTGCTTCATGGTTCGGCACCATCAATTCCAACCCATCTTCACCGGTGTAGCCGGTGCGGGCAATAAACCAGTCGCCAAATGGCAACCCTTGGAATACTTTCAGATTGCGGATGGCTTCTGCCCATTCCGGTTTCACTTGGCACACGCGCTCGATGGCCTCAGGCCCTTGAACAGCAATGATGGATAAATCTTGACGGTGGGTCAGGGTAACCGCACGGCCAGCACTTTGTTCGCGCATCCAAGCCAAGTCTTTATCGCGGGTGCCAGCATTGACAACCATGCGATAGCCGGTGTCGGTCAGATAGACGATCAAATCATCAATCACCCCGCCTTGTGGATTAAGCATAGCGGAATACAACGCCTTGCCCACAAAACCAAGACGCGCCACATCATTGGCTAACAAATAGCGTAACCAATCGGTGGCGTCAGCGCCGGTGATATCAACGATGGTCATGTGTGACACATCAAAGAAGCCTGCGCTTTGGCGCACGATTTCGTGCTCTTTCAGTTGTGAACCGTAGTGAATAGGCATCGACCAGCCGGCAAAATCAACCAGCTTGGCGTTGAGTTCGGTATGGAGGGCGTGTAAGGCGGTGGTTTGGAGAGCTTGCGTCATCAGTGCATCCTTCAGGTGCAGAAAAACCTGTGAAATGATGCACCCCTCTGTCTTGGGCACCTGAGATTTTCCGTAGCATTTGCTCACGTGGCTACGTTAGCCCCTTCGGTGGTCGCAAACGCTGCGACGCTCTCCAGAGTGTTTGGGCATAAAGCCCGTTTTTTGCAGTCCATTTGCCTGAGCGATTGTGCGGGTGCGCTTGCGCCTTCGGCGGTGGTAGAAACCACACTCTCCTGCAAAAGCCGGCATTATGGTGTGCGATCAATGACTTGGCAAGCGGCATTCACATTCGACAGTTGCCAATGTGCCCGCGCCCATTGCCATAACTCGCTGATCTGTTGGTATTCTGGCGGTGCTAATAGCCCTAAACGTTGTAAACCTTGACGCAGTGTCTGCGCGGGTTGTGTCAAATCCAGTGGTGGAGCGAGCGTCTGTTTACTGAGTTTTTCCCCGGCCTGATTGACCAATAACGGCAGGTGGCAATAGCTTGGGGTAGCCACTTGCAGCGCCTGTTGCAAGACAATTTGTCGTGCCGTCGAATCTAATAAATCTGCCCCACGAACCACATCTGTTATGCCCTGTGCAGCATCATCCACCACCACCGCTAATTGATAGGCAAACAAACCATCAGCACGCCGCAGCACAAAATCCCCAATGTCTGCTGCAACATTTTGTTGTTGCCAACCACGCAAGCGGTCATAAAAACGATAGTCACCTGCGGGCACACGCATCCGCCAAGCACGCGCTGTTTTGCCTTGTGGTAAGCCATCTCGACATAAATTGGGATAGATCCATCCTTCCAAACCACGGCGGCCATAGGCAGCAATTTCACTGCGGCTACAGCCACAGCCATAGGCCAAACCTTGTTGCTGCAGTTGATTGAGTGCGGCTTGATAGGCCTCAAGACGGGTGTGTTGGTACAGCACGGGACCATCCCATTCAAACCCGAGTTGTTCCAAAGTGTGCAAGATGCCAGCAGCAGCGCCTGCCACTTCTCGTGGTGGGTCGATATCCTCAATCCGCAGTAACCATTCACCGCCGCGACAACGCGCTTCAAGATAACTGCCAATGGCGGTAGACAATGAACCCGCGTGTAAATGACCAGTGGGGCTGGGCGCAAAGCGTCCACGATAGGGTAGAGCAACAGCAATCATGGGCGAGAAGGTTTACCAGAAGCGATATTGATTAAAGGCAGTTGGGTATGAGGCTCTACTCGGTGGACATGAAATAGCCCTGTTTGGGTATCAAAGCTAATCCGTCGTGGATGCAAGCCGCCGAGGTCGGCATGAATCAGTTTTAAGCCAGATTCACGGACAAATTTTTGTGCAAATTCCGCATTTTTGTCACCCACTTCACAACGCAACACCCCCGGCATCATATTGCCTCCCCCAAACAGCGCCACTTCAATGCGATTGGGGTGTGCCCCTCGTTGAATCATTTCATCCATTAACATCGGCAGCGCCCATTCACCATAACGTGTTCGTATTGCCGCCGGCAATGCCCGCCCCCCTTTGGGCAATAAAAAATGATTCATTCCGGCAATTTTGGTCAGCGGGTCGCGCATACAAGCCGCCACACAAGAACCCAGCAGGGTAACTAAACATGCTGGTTGTTGGCTGATGTGATACCCCCCCGGTGGGATACAAACACGCGGTAGGGCAGGGTTAATCATGGCAGGGTAAACTCAGACGAAAACGACAACGATCATCACGGGTAGGGAGCAAACAAATTTCTCCACCAGCTTCTGTTAACACACGCCGGACAATGGCCAGCCCTAATCCTGTCCCTTCGGAACGTGTGGTGAAGAATGGCTCAAAAATTCGCTCTGCTAGCACGTCGGGGATGATGGGCCCTTGATTGCTGATGGTGATGGTGAGTTGGTTGCCCTCACGTTCGGCTTGCACGCGGATTTGACTGGCTGGGGAGGCAAAATGCATGGCGTTTTCCAACACATTCAGCACAGCACCACCGAGGGCACGACTGTCAATTTGAATCACCACGTCTTGAGGCAAAAGTTGCAAGTCCAATTCCAAGCCTCGACTTTGTAACTGTGGCTGTAGGCTGCGTACGGTTTCAGTCAGAAAACGATTGGCGCTGACTGCTTCCACTTGGGAGGGGCCACCACGAACAAAGCGCAACATGTCTTGCACCAAGCCTTCTAACACCCGCAATCGTTCAGAAACTTTATCCGCAAAGCGTTGTTGTTCTTCCCTCGTGAGCCCTTCGCGCCGTAAATGTCCTGCATACAACATGGCGGTACTCAACGGCGTACGCAGTTGGTGGGCCAACGATGCAGCCATTTGCCCCATGGCAACCAATCGTTGTTGTTGTTCAATTCGTTCTTGCAAATTGTGATGACGAGTGACATCTTGAATCAGCACGATTTGTCCTGCGTCCTCTGGCAGTGGGCGCTGTCTGATATCAAGTTGACGAATATCAGCTTCACCACAACAAAAAACAAAGCGATCCTCAACCGGTGTCGGTGTAAAATAAGGCTGATACGCTGCCCAAGTCGTCTGTGTGAGTGCCTCACCAAATAACTCGCGTGCCGCTGGATTCAGCCGCAGAATTTGGCCCTGTGCATCGATTTCGATGACCCCAGCGGGTAACAGTTCGAGCAATAAACTAAGCCGTGCTAATAAATCTTGATTTTCAGCGGCTTTACGCTCTAACTCTAAGTTAGCACGGGCCAATTCTGCCGTCAGTTCAGCGGCACGTTGCTGTAACTGTTCATAGGACTCGATTAACTCGGCTGAAACTCGATTAAAAACAGAAAAGGCCTCTTCGAGAGAATGCACTTCAGCAGGAGAGTTTGTGGGGGAATGAGACATTCACAAATCGCTTTTATGACGTTTCTTGGGATTTTGTGGTAATAATAGCGTGATGATGCATTCCGTACAGGTTTTGCGCGTTTGACTGCTAAACTGTTTTTGTTTGGCATCATGCCTGTAAATTGTTCGCGATGTCATCCTAAAATTTAATTCAACTCTGACAAAGACCCATTCAGCGGAGCCGCCTGTGTCCGACCTTCTGAAAAGAATCGACGCCCGAACCAAACTTGCGGGTACCAACAAACTGGAGATCCTTCTCTTTTCTCTCGGTATGGATCAGCGCACCGGGCGAAAAGAAATCTTCGGCATCAACGTATTTAAAGTGCGTGAAGTCATGCGTACACCAGAAATCACCACTGCACCAGAAATGCAAGCTTCTGTGGAAGGCATGGTCAGTCTACGTGGTCAGCTGGTACCGGTGATCGACTTGGCAAAATACACTGGCATTATCACAGACAAACAGCCAGAAATCATGATCGTGACTGAATACAACGGTCACACGCAAGGCTTTTTGGTCGAAGCCGTGGATACCATCTTGCGCCTCGACTGGTCGGCAATGCGTGTCCCCCCCGAGATGATTTCTAACCGGATGGGCGGTTTAGTCACCGCAGTCACCGAGTTGGCAGATAACTCGTTAGTGATGATGATTGATGTCGAGAAGGTGTTAGCCGAAACCACCAACATCGACGACTCATTCCAATACGTCAATATCGAGCCCATACAACAACCTTGTATGGTGTTTTATGCCGATGACTCTGCCGTTGCCCGTAAACAGATCGAAAAAACGCTGGATATGATGGGCGTGCGCCATGCTGGGGCCATCAATGGCCGTCGCGCCTGGGATGAGCTGTCACGCATGGCAACCCAATCTGATTTATCTGGTGTGCCATTACGAGACCACCTGCAATTAGTATTAACTGATGTCGAAATGCCAGAAATGGATGGCTATATTTTGACCAAGATGATCAAAAGCGACAGCCGTTTTGCTGGTATTCCAGTATTGATGCACTCATCTCTTTCTGGAACCTCAAACCAAAAACTTGGGCAGTCGGTTGGGGTGGATGCGTATGTATCCAAATTTGAACCACAGAAATTGTCGCTAAAAATCCGCGAAATGCTCAAATTGGGCTGATTGCGTGTGGCTCTCCCTCTTTACTCCGGCATAGCCAAGATGATTTAAGGTCAAGTCATTATGACAGTACAAGACGCTCCTCTTCTGGCGGATATTGATGTTCGCTCACGTATGGCAGGCTCCAATAAAATGGAGATCCTGCTGTTTTCGCTTGGCACACGTGAAATTTTTGGCATCAATGTATTCAAAGTGCGTGAAGTTTCACAAACACCTGAAATCACAAAATCACCCAACATGCCTTTTGGCGTACAAGGCGTGATTTCCTTACGCGGTAACATTATTCCGATAATCTCGCTGGCTAAGTTTATTGGTGCGGCTCAGGCAGAAACACGCACCTATAATTCGATGATTGTGACGGAATTTAACCGCAGTACACAGGCGCTATTGGTCGATTCGGTAGATCGTATTATTCGGGTCGATTGGGAAAAGATGCGGGCACCAGAAAACGTCGTCAGCAGCAGTGGCGGCAACCAAGCCATGATTACCGCGATTACCGAATTGGAAGACGGTAAGCTGGTATCGATTTTAGACGTTGAGCAAATTCTGTCTTCTGTAGTGGGCGAGTCACGGATGCCAGATATCCCACAAGCGGACTTAGCCCCCGATCAATTTGTCTTTTTTGTAGATGATTCGGTGGTAGCACGTAAAGAAATCACCAGCGTGCTCGATAAGATGCGGGTGAAATACCATCAGGCCACCAATGGTCGTGAAGCATGGGATAAATTGCAGTCTTTTGCCAACCGTCAACCAGCAGGCCAAAGCCGCTTGGCTGATACGCTCAAATTAATTTTGGTTGATGCTGAAATGCCAGAGCTAGACGGTTTTGTGCTAACGCGTAATATTAAGAGCGACCCACGCTTTGCTGGGATTCCAGTGGTGATGCACTCATCCATCTCCTCCAATGCCAATCGTGCGATGGGGGCCAGTGTTGGCGTGGATGCTTACGTGGCAAAATTTGAACCGGCGTTGTTGGCAGAGACTTTGCTTCCTTATCTACAAAGATAACAATCTTCTCAAATTGCCATAGAATACGCGGCTCATTTACAACTCTCGACCAACTAGGACATGACAAATTATGGTAGAGGCAAACAAAAATCTTCGTTTTCTCGTCGTTGATGACTTCTCGACGATGCGTCGCATCATCCGTAACCTTTTGAAAGAATTGGGTTTTACCAATGTGGATGAGGCCGAAGATGGGACTGCCGCGCTGCACAAACTCAAAACACAAGCGTATGAGTTTGTGATCTCGGACTGGAACATGCCGAACATGACAGGGATCGAACTGTTGCGTGCCGTGCGTGCAGATCCACAAATTAAACATCTGCCTTTCTTGATGATTACTGCAGAAGCTAAGCGTGAAAACATCATTGAAGCGGCAACTGCAGGTGCTAATGGTTATATCGTCAAACCATTCACCGCAGCAGTCTTGGAAGAAAAACTGGCAAAAATCTTCCAAAACTTGGCCAAACAGTGAGCTAACGCTTAACGGGAGGAAATCATTATGCCGGATCATCTATTGGAAAGCGGAGACTCACCAGAGTTAGAGGCGCTGTTTGACAGCGTGGCACATCAAGGACAAGGCCCTGCGCCTGTGCCCACTCCTGTTGCGATGGCGCCCAGTCCGTCTTTCGATACTGGCTCAGGCGATAGTCCCGAATTAGAGGCGCTGTTTGATAGCGTGGCGCAATCTGCTCATGCACAAACTGCAGTTGTCACACCGCCTCCTATACCGGTTGCTGCTCCCGCCCCATCTTCCCCTTCGGGCGATAACCCCGAACTTGAAGCTTTATTCGATAGCATTGCTCAAGCCGCCCATGCCCCCGTTGCGCCCCCTCCGCCAGCACCGGCACCGGTTTCAATGGAAATGGAAGGGGACAACCCTGAACTTGAGGCGTTGTTTGATGCGGTGGTGCAACAGACACATGCCATGCCAGCAGCGGCACCGGTATCAAGCCCCGCGCCCAGTCCGGTGAATGAATCCAACACCTCGGATCGTGAGGCCGTGATGTATTCCCGTGTCGGTCAGCTAACACGGAAATTCCATGATGCATTACGCGAGTTGGGCTACGACAAATCGCTGGAACGGGCCGCTTCCGCCATTCCTGACGCAAAAGATCGTCTGCAATATGTCGCGACCATGACCGAACAGGCCGCCGAACGGGTGTTAAATGCCACCGATCGCGCTAAACCCTTGCAAGATGAGATGGAGCGTCAGGCACAGGCGTTGTCGCAAGGTTGGCAACAGTTGTTCGACAATAAATTGTCGGTTGAAGAATTCAAATTATTGGCGACAAATTCGCATCGCTTCTTAAACGAATTGCCATCAAAAACCCAAGCAACGAATCAACAACTGATGGAAATCGTGATGGCACAAGATTTCCAAGACTTGACTGGCCAAGTCATCAAACGTGTCTTGAACATGGTGCAGCAAGTCGAAGGTGAGCTGGTTGAGTTTTTGATGGAATATTCTCCTGAGCGAGAGCCAGAACAATGCAGTACAGGTCTGGAAAACGGGCCAGTGATCAATGCCACTGGGCGTACCGATGTCGTTGCAAATCAACAGCAAGTGGATGATCTATTAGAAAGCCTTGGCTTCTAGGGTTCTCGAGAAATTGACCGATACCCGCCCCAGATATCTAAAAATTATAGTGAAAGAGGAACCCCATCATGAGCGACTTCGCCGGAATGGAAGAACTATTGCAAGACTTTCTGACCGAGTCGTCCGAATTGCTGGCCGATGTCGATAACAAACTTGTCGAGCTAGAGAAACGACCTGGCGATACGAATTTGTTAAATGACATTTTCCGTGGGTTCCACACCATCAAAGGCGGAGCGGGCTTTTTAAATGTCGCTTCTCTGGTGTCGTTGTGCCACCGTACGGAAAACTTGTTCGACAAACTCCGTAATAACGAATTGCAACTCTCGGTACAGTTAATGGACGTCATCATGGATGCCACAGGCACAGTCCGTGATATGTTCGATTATCTGGCACAACGCCGGATGCCACCGAGTGCCGACTCTAATTTATTAGATCGCTTAGAAGGCGCCTTGCGTGGTGAAGCAGCAGCACCACCCCCAGTTGCCGCCCCCCCTGCACCAGCACCGGTTGCGCCCGCGCCGGCACCTGCTGCCGCCGCACCCGCGCCAAGTAGCGGCCCAGACTGGCAACAGTTATATCAAGCTGTGGTTGTCCCTGCAGCGGCAGTACCAGCGGTCACCAGTCAGGCAGTCGTTGCCACACCGGCTCCAACACCTGCGCCCGTTGCCACACCAGCCACCGAAGGTGAATTGATTCCTGCCGCTGCCCCGCCTGCTCCACCGCCTCCGCCACGGACACAAAATAAACCAAGCGGGATGGTGACTGCAGCACCACAAGAAAACACCATTCGGATTGATACCCAGCGTCTCGACCAAGTGTTGAACTTGTCTGGTGAGATTGGGTTAACCAAAAACCGCCTTACCACCCTACGTACTGAAATTCTGCAAGGCAATAACTCGCAAAATACTTTACGTGCGTTAGACGAGGCAGTCAGCCAGCTCGATTTATTAGTCGGTGACTTGCAAAATGCGGTGATGAAAACCCGCATGCAGCCAATTGGCCGCTTGTTCCAAAAATATCCTCGTTTGGCTCGTGATCTAGCACGACAGTTAGGCAAAGAAGTTGAGTTGGTCATTTCGGGTGAAGAGACCGAACTCGACAAAACCATGATTGAGGATCTTAACGATCCGCTGGTGCACTTGGTGCGTAATGCGGTCGATCATGGTGTTGAAACGGCAGAAGAACGTATTTCGGTGGGCAAACCTGCCAAGAGCGTGGTTGAACTGTCTGCCACTCAGGTAGGCGACCATATCGTTATTGAGATCAATGATGATGGTCGTGGGATGAATCCTGAGGTGTTGCGTAAAAAAGCGGTGGAAAAAGGGCTGATCGACGCAGAAACCGCTAACAGCATTGACGACAAACAAGCTTTGCATCTTATTTTCTTGCCCGGCTTTTCAACTAAAGATCAAATCTCAAATGTGTCTGGCCGTGGGGTTGGGATGGATGTGGTACGTACCAACATCCAAAAATTAAACGGTCGCATCGACATCAGCTCAGTGATGGGTGAAGGCACACGTTTGAGCATTTCCTTGCCATTGACCCTCGCTATTTTGCCGGTGTTGGTGGTGAAAGTGTGTGGACAACCCTTTGCCGTGCCGTTGGCAATGGTGCGTGAAATTATCCCTATCCAGAAAAACTCGATTCAAGAAGTCTCTGGCCGCCCAACCATTGTGGTGCGTGATGAAATCCTCCCTGTACGCCCCTTGGCAGATTTATTGAACTGGCCACCGACACAAGACCCTGCTTTTGGTGTCTTGATGCAATCGGCAGAAAAAGCCTTTATTTTGGCAATCGATGCCTTTGTAGGCCGTGATGATGTAGTGATTAAACCACTACAAAATATCCGTCCTAAAGGTGTTGCAGGTGCCACGCTGTCGGGCGATGGTTCGGTGGTTCTGGTATTGGACATGGAAGATTTATTGTCTGGGAAAAGCAGCGAGTCGAGCTCTCGTGTCAGCAATAACTTAGCCTTGTTTGATGCTTCATAGGTCTTTTTTGAAGGACGGTCATGCCTAGTGCTGCATTTATCGGTAGACAACCGGTGTTAAACCGTAACCAGCAAATTATCGGTTACGAGCTTTTATTTCGTCTTGATGGTCAGGCGGTTACAGCCGACTTCGACAGTGATTTACAAGCAGGAATCAGCGTATTGGCTAACACCTTGGCCAATATGAGCGCAGGTTGGTTGATTGGCAATAAACTGGCTTTTATCAACGTCGGTGAACGGATGTTGATGAGCGAGTTTTTAGAATTGTTACATCCACAACGGGTGGTGTTGGAAATCAATCCTTCCATCACCTGCAATGAAGAAGTGATCCAGCGGGCGAAGCGTTTACGGGCACAAGGCTTTGGTATTGCACTCGATGATTTTGCCTTGGGCACCACGCAAGCGCAGCTTTTGGGGATTGCTAACTATGTCAAAGTGGACATTTTGCATGCAGACGTGAACCGTTTGCCGCAAATTAGCCAAGACTTGCGCAAACACGCAGTGATCCAACTGGCCGAAAAAGTAGAAACCCGTGAACACTTCCGCTTAGCACGCGATGCAGGGTTTGATGGCTTCCAAGGACACTACTTTGCACGCCCAGAAACATTATCTGCCAAAACCATTCACCCCAATCTGTCGAATATCATCGTCATTTTGAATTTACTGCGTAAAAATGCAGAGATTCCTGATATTGAACGGGCGATGAAGGCCGATGTAGCAATGTCGTATAAGCTATTCCGCTACATCAATTCAGTCGGATTTGCTCTGTGCAGTGAAATCACCTCGATTCGACAAGCGTTGACCTTGCTTGGTTATCAAAAACTCTACCGGTGGCTGACCTTGTTGCTGGTCTCTGCTGGCGAAGAAGCCGGCTTACCTCCAGCTTTATTGAAAACCACCGTGACACGCGGTCGTTTTGCCGAGTTAGTGGGACAATCCATCCGCCATCGCTCTAACAATGATGACTTGTTTATCACGGGCATGTTCTCTTTGCTGGATGTGATTTTAGATATGCCAATGTCGGAAGTATTAGACAATATGCTGTTACCTGAAGAAGTCCGTGAAGCGTTGTTAGAACGCCGTGGCTTGTTTGGTACGGTATTACAACTGATCGAGGCATGTGAAGATCCACAAATGACACAGGTACAGGCACTGAGTGAACAACTCGGTTTATCGGCCAACGAGATCAACCAAGCGCATGTCAATGCTTTGGCGTGGGTGGAAGAACTCGGTATCTAAGTCTCTTGGAAATATGATTTTCGACAGCGGCACCGTTTCCTACGGCTGCCGCTTCTTTATTTGCGATATACAACAAATGAATTGTATTGTTCTCGATACCGCAACCGAGTGGGTTGCATTAGGGGTCTATGCGCATGGCCAGCTATGGCAAGCTGATGCCCATATCAAGCAAGGTCATGCGGAATACACCTTGCCACAACTGCGACAATTGCTGGAACAGGCGAATCTGACTTTAGCTGAGATCGATCTGATTGTGGTAGGCAATGGGCCCGGTGCTTTTACTGGTTTACGCATTGGTTGTGGTTTAGCACAGGGATTGGCTTTTGCTCACCATCTACCGTTAATGCCCGTTTCAACCTTAGCCGCCGTGGCTGCGAGTACAGAGGCTGATTATCCATTGGTCGCAATGGATGCGCGGATGGGCGAAATCTATTTTGCTGCCTATCAAGCGGGTGCATGGCAACAACCGATTGTGTCTCCTCAACTGACCACACCAGAACATATTGCTGCCTTGCCTACTCAGGCATGGACAGGCTGTGGCACAGCATGGTCGGTCTATACAGAGGCCTTGCAACAAGCAGTACAAGACAGCCCGCTCACTATCAGTCCGGTTTCAGTTCCTAGCTCTGCCGGTCTGCTGCGATTGGCGTTGTCGGGACAATTCTCAACCGTATCTGCCGAACAACTGTCGTTGTTGTACCTGCGCGATAAAGTGGCACTGAAAACCCATGAACGACACTAAGGCTCGGCCACAATGTATTTTCTCACTGGCAGAATCGGATTTACCTGAATTGGCCATCATGGCGGCAGAAGCACAAATCGGTGCGTGGACATTGTCGCAATTAGTTAGCTCTTGGCAAGCAGACCACCTTATTATCGGCTTGCGATGGCAACAACAGTGGGTAGGATTTGCGGTGTTATTGCCCTTGCCTGATGAAGTGGAATTATTGGAAATCGTGATTGCGATACCACAACAACGGCAAGGATGGGGACGCTATTTATTAAGCCAGTGTGAAGCATGGGCAATCCAACAGGGTAAGGAACGGATGCTATTAGAAGTACGCGTCAGCAATCAGCCTGCCCGTGGTTTATATCAAAGTCTAGGTTATCAAGAAATTGGGCGACGTCGAGGGTATTACCCTTTGCCTGAAGGTGGGCGCGAAGACGGGCTGGTGTTAGAAAAAATCTTGCCATTACAGGACGCAACATGACCCCAGAACAACAATTTGTTTTAGAGGCAATGGGCGTAACCCCACTCTGGCACTCACGCCATGCCCCGCCTATCGCTGCCACTGCGGCACCCATACCGCCGGCGGCTACCGTATCAGATACAACAGCACTCACCGCAGCGCCAGCAGTCGCCACTGTCGCACCAGTCATAGCGTGGGAAAGCCTACAACAACAGGTTCAACAGTGCCAAAAGTGTGGCTTGGCACAGACCAGAAGCCAAACCGTATTTAGCCGAGGGTCAACGCAAGCGAAGTGGATGATTATTGGAGAAGCCCCCGGCGAACAGGAAGATAAACAAGGTTTACCATTCGTTGGGCCTGCGGGTAAGTTGCTCGATGCAATGTTGCATGCAATCGGGTTAGATCGAGAACAGGATGTCCTGATTGCGAATATTTTGAAATGTCGCCCACCGGGAAACCGCAACCCACAGCCAGCAGAAATCGCCGCTTGTTTTTCATATTTGGAAGCACAGATTGATTATGTCAAACCAGCGATAGTGATAGCCTTGGGGCGCTTTGCCGCACAAACTTTATTAGAGACCGATTCAGCCATCAGCCGTCTGCGTGGGCGGGTACATCGTTGGCGTGATATTCCTTTGGTGGTCAGTTATCACCCTGCTTATTTATTGCGCAATCTACCTGACAAAGCGCGGGCATGGGAGGATTGGTGTTTAGCGCGAGAAGTGATGTCTTAGTGGTTTCGGATGTTGCTTTGATACGAAAAAAGCCTCCAAACGGAGGCTTTTTTCGGTATCTGTCGAGAAACAATCGGCTTATTTGAGCTTAGTTTCTTTATAGATGACGTGCTTGCGTAAAACGGGATCGTACTTCTTGATCTCCATTTTTTCAGGCTTGGTACGTTTGTTTTTGGTTGTGGTGTAGAAGTGACCAGTACCACCGGTCGATTCCAGTTTAATTTTTTCACGCATGGTGATGAAACCTTCCTACTGTCAGATTTCGCCGCGTGCACGCAGATCTGCGAGCACAACGTCGATACCGTTCTTGTCGATGGTACGCAGGGCCGCATTGGACACACGTAAGCGTACCCAGCGGTTTTCGCTCTCAACCCAGAAACGACGATACTGCAGGTTGGGCAGGAACCGGCGCTTGGTCTTATTATTGGCATGGGACACATTATTCCCAACCATCGGACGCTTGCCGGTGACTTTGCAAACTCGCGCCATGAGAGTTATCTCCAGAAACCGATAAAAACCGTCTTTATATCATGAACTAGCAGCTTCACTCAAGCCAAACATGACGACGCAAACACCCTGATGATGAAAATATTGGCAATTTTTGGTGCATGAACTGCATTCGGCGAGGGAATAGGTTTTATCTTGTTGAGTCAATAGTTTGGTTAGCGCAAGGTGCATTGAGAGTGCGCCGCTTTCGGGTTACAATTACCAATTCCATTAGCCCCCGTACTCTCTAATGACCAAGTTTATTTTTGTGACCGGCGGCGTTGTCTCCTCTTTGGGTAAAGGCATCGCCGCCGCGTCTATTGCGGCGATTCTCGAATCTCGTGGCCTCAAAGTCACCATGTTAAAACTCGACCCGTATATCAACGTCGATCCGGGTACGATGAGTCCATTTCAACATGGCGAGGTATTTGTCACCGAAGACGGTGCAGAAACCGACCTTGACCTCGGCCACTATGAGCGTTTCATCAAAGCCCGTATGAAGCGCAGCAATAACTTCACCACCGGCCAAGTTTACGAGTCTGTCATCACTAAAGAACGTCGTGGTGATTACCTTGGCGGCACGGTGCAAGTCATCCCTCACATCACCGATGAAATCAAAGCCAAAGTGCGCGAAGGCGCGGGTGATGTGGATGTGGCGATTGTTGAAATCGGCGGTACAGTGGGTGATATCGAATCGTTGCCTTTCTTAGAGGCCATTCGTCAAATGCGCTCGCATTTGGGTCGCAAAAACACCTTATTTGTCCATCTGTCTTACGTGCCATTTATCGGTGCAGCAGGCGAGATTAAAACCAAACCAACGCAACATTCTGTGCGTGAATTGCGTGAAATTGGTATCCAGCCTGATATTCTGCTGTGCCGCATGGATCGTCCATTACCCGATGAAGAACGTCGCAAAATTGCCTTGTTCTGTAATGTCGAAGAATCGGCGGTCATTGGTTGTTACGATGCCACCTCGATTTACAAAATCCCTGGCATGTTACATACCCAAGGCATCGATGACATTATCAGCGAACAATTCCAACTGGACTTGCCGGCGGCTGATTTATCAGCATGGGATCGCATCGTCCATGCCTTGGAGTTCCCAAAGGACGAAGTCAATATCGCTATGGTCGGCAAATATGTCGATCTGACCGAATCCTATAAATCACTGTCTGAAGCCTTAATTCATGCAGGGATTCACACCAAGTCACGCGTCAACATTCACTACATTGATTCTGAAGAAATCGAACGCAATGGCGCACAAAGTCTGAAAGACATGGACGCCATCTTGGTGCCGGGTGGCTTTGGTAAGCGTGGTGTAGAGGGTAAAATTTGTGCGGTGAAATTTGCCCGTGAACACAAAATCCCCTATTTGGGTATTTGTTTAGGGATGCAAATTGCGCTGATTGAATATGCTCGTGACGTCGCTGGGATGCAGGGCGCTAATTCAACAGAATTTGATCTCGAAACCGACTACCCTGTCGTGGCGCTGATTGATGAATGGGTCAATCACGATGGTAAAGTCGAAAAACGTGATGAAAACTCCAACCTTGGCGGCACCATGCGCTTGGGTGGTCAAGAGTGTGATTTAGTGAGCGACAGCCTTGCTGCCACAATTTATGGTGCCGAGCGAATCGTCGAGCGCCATCGTCATCGTTATGAAGTCAACAATCACTATGTTGAACGCTTGCAAAGCGCTGGCTTGGTCATCAGTGGTCGTTCGGTGGGTGCTGAAAAATTGGTTGAAACGATCGAATTGCCTGCGGCAACCCATCCGTGGTTCTTTGCTTGTCAGTTCCATCCCGAATTTACTTCCACGCCGCGTAATGGTCACCCTTTGTTCATTGCGTATATCAAAGCCGCTTTAGCTCATAAAACAGCTAAAAAAGTGAAATAAATCAAAGGTCTGACCTATGCAATTATGCGGATTTGAAATCGGTTTGAACCAGCCACTGTTTTTGATGGCAGGCCCTTGTGTGATCGAGAGTGAGCAATTCGCTTTGGATACAGCGGGTCGTTTGAAAGAGATCACCACTGAGTTGGGCATCCCTTTTATCTACAAATCCAGTTACGACAAGGCCAACCGCAGTTCTGGACAGTCGTTCCGTGGTTTAGGCATGGAACAAGGTTTACGCATTCTCGCCGAGGTGAAACAGCAAATTGGCGTGCCAGTCGTGACCGATGTGCATACCGAAGCCGAAGTACCAGAAGTCGCCAGCGTGGTGGATGTTTTACAAACCCCAGCATTTTTATGTCGGCAAACCGATTTTATCCGCGCAGTTGCTCAATCCGGCAAACCAGTGAATATCAAAAAAGGCCAGTTTCTTGCCCCAGAAGATATGACACAGGTTGTGGCAAAAGCCCGTGCAGCAGCACAAGAAGTGGGCCTAGATGATGACCGCTTTATGGTGTGTGAACGTGGTGTGTCCTTTGGTTACCACACTTTAGTATCAGATATGCGTAGCTTGGCCATCATGCGGCAAACCGCCTGCCCAGTGGTATTTGATGCCACACACTCGGTACAACAACCGGGTGGCTTGGGTCATGCGTCAGGGGGTCGCAGTGAATTTGTCCCAGTATTGGCCCGTGCCGCAGTGGCGGCAGGGGTGGCAGGGCTGTTTATGGAAACCCACCCTGAACCAGCTAAAGCCTTATCTGATGGCCCGAATGCTTGGCCGTTGTCGCGAGTCGCCGAACTGCTGTATACCCTGCGTGAGATTGATGCTTTGGTCAAACAGCGTGGGTCGTGGCCAGAAGACATGGCCTGATCTGTACCTAATTTTTTCTTCCTACCTATAAATAGGGAATTTTGAATGAGCTCGATTATTGATGTGATCGCCCGTGAAGTGTTGGACTCGCGTGGTAACCCAACCGTAGAAGCTGATGTGTTATTAGAATCGGGTGTGATGGGACGTGCTGCAGTGCCTTCTGGTGCCTCCACCGGTGAAAAAGAAGCATTAGAACTGCGCGATGGTGACAAGGGCCGCTATTTAGGTAAAGGCGTGCTCAAGGCGGTAGAACATATCAATACCGAAATTTGTGAAGCCTTAGTGGGTTTGGATGCCGCTGATCAAAGCTATATCGACAAAGTATTGATCGAATTGGATGGCACCGATAACAAAGGCCGTTTAGGTGCGAATGCAATTTTAGCCGTATCAATGGCCGTGGCACGTGCAGCTGCGGAAGATGCTGGCTTGCCACTGTATCGCTATTTGGGTGGTGCGGGCCCAATGAGCCTGCCAGTACCGATGATGAACGTGATCAACGGTGGTGCACATGCTAACAATAGCTTGGACATCCAAGAGTTCATGATTATGCCAGTCGGCGCAGGTTCGTTCCGCGATGCCTTGCGTTGTGGCGCCGAAATTTTCCATACCCTGAAAAAAATCTGTGCCGACAAAGGGCACTCAACAGCGGTGGGTGATGAAGGTGGTTTTGCCCCTAATCTGGAAAAGAACGAAGACGCGCTGAAGCTGATTTTGGAAGCGATTGAACAAGCAGGCTATGTCGCTGGCCAAGATGTGTTGTTAGCTTTGGATTGTGCCAGTTCTGAATTTTATAAAGATGGCAAATACCATCTGGCCGGTGAAGGCTTGTCGTTGACATCGGAAGAATTTGCTAATTACTTGGCAACCTTAGCCAGCAATTACCCGATTATCTCCATCGAAGATGGCATGAGCGAGCATGATTGGGCCGGTTGGAAAATCTTGACGGACAAGCTCGGTCAAACCGTACAGTTGGTTGGTGATGATGTGTTTGTGACCAACCCAAAAATCTTGGCTGAGGGTATCAAAGCCGGTATTTGCAACAGCCTGTTAGTAAAAATCAACCAGATTGGTACCCTGTCCGAAACGCTGCAAGCAGTGGATTTGGCAAAACGCTCTGCGTATACCAGTGTGATGAGCCACCGTTCTGGTGAAACCGAAGACAGCACCATCGCCGATCTAGCAGTAGCAACCAACTGTATGCAGATCAAGACCGGTTCGCTGTCTCGTTCTGACCGGATGGCCAAATACAACCAGTTATTGCGCATCGAAGAAGAACTGGGCGATGCCGCAACCTATCCTGGTCGTGCTGCTTTCTATCATTTAAAGTAAGCTGCCACGATGCGTAGTGTTACCCTGATCCTGATCGCCCTGATTGTTTCCTTACAATGGCCCATGTGGTTTGGTAAGGGCAGTTGGGTCAGGGTAATGCAGATTGATAGCCAACTGGCTGAACAACGGCAAGAAAATGAACGCCTGTTGGCGCGCAATCAGGCGCTCACCGCCGAGGTGGCAGACCTTAAACAAGGGACAGAGGCCATTGAAGAACGTGCTCGCAGTGAGCTTGGTATGATTAAATCGGGCGAAGTGTTTTTCCAGTTGCTAAATAAAGAACCTTAATTCCCTAACCCTCTGTGTCGTGCGTTGTTGTCCCCAACTCCATGCCTTATAAATGCTCCACCATGACACCTACCGAAATTGCCAGAGAAACTCTCCTCCGCCTTGCCACTGAAAAACTGGCACCGACTCCTGAAAACTACACCCGCCTCTACCAAGAAATTGCAGGGTTACAAACCGAACCAATCACTGATTCCGCCCAACCCGATTGGGGACATTTATTACAACACTCGCTTCCTGCCGATCATCCGCATGCCGAGGTTGAACGCGACCGGATTCAACAAGCGCTCAATGAACGCGATTGGTTAAAAGCAGTGCGCTATGCCTGTGAGTATGGGCAGGAACGGGTGTTGGCAAACAGTATCGGTCAAGAGTGGGGAACCCTGTTTGAACGCTTTGTACAAGAATGGGAAGCCCATCAACCCGGATTAACCCAATCTAAAAAACGCCAAGCGTTACAGCGTGTGCTCGCCATGCAAGCGGGGGCAAGCCCAATTCAGCTGTATCAAAAACTGAATAATTTGGTCCACGGCTGGGCCAAGCCGATGGATAAAGCCCCAGCACTTCCCCCAGTGGCAGCCGATCTATTGTCGTTGGGCATGGAAGATTTAGAGGCGGAGGCTGAACGGGCTGCCGCCGGTGGGCTCACGTTGTTACCCCCTGAATTACCGGTGGGGTGGGAACGGTGGCGAGCGATGTTGGCCGAAACCTTATACCAAGGCGTGGCACCCCGTTTTCATGGTTTCCCTGAATTACAGCATGAACTCGAGCATGTCTCACGAACCTTGGATGGGGTATCAAATTTAGATGAGCAAGAGTTACTTGCCCGCAATCTGAAAAAACTGTGGATTAAAACGGCGATTCACCAGCAACATGAAGAAAGAATCGTCAATGGCTTGGTCAATTTACTTGATTTACTGTTAGAAAACTTAGATGAACTTGCGGGTTCCGACCGCCATCTAGGGGGACAAATCGAGGCAGTCCGTACGCTATTAACGTGCGAAGTGATGACCATGCGGGCGATTTATCAGCTCGAGGCCTCACTGAAAGAGGTGATTTATAAACAGGGTTTGTTAAAACACAGCCTCGATCAGGCCACCGACTCGTTACGCGACATGCTAAACACATTCACGCAACGCTTATCGATGATGGTTGACCACACCGATCAATATCAAAATCGGATTCAGGGTTACACCGAACAGCTGCAAACCGCACAAGACCCGATTGCCCTTGGTCAGATTGTCGATTATTTAATGAGCGATACGCGTTCGATCCAAGTAGATTTGGTCAGTGCCCGCGATGAATTGCTAGCCACACGACAACGGGTGGAAAGCGCAGAATATCGAATTCAAGAGCTAGAACAAGCCTTAGATGCTGCGAGTGCAAAGATTAAAGAAGACCAACTGACCGGTGCCTATAACCGGCGGGGTCTGGAAGAAATTTTTGCCCGTGAGCGCGCACGACAAATCAGCACTGGCCGTCCTTTATCATTGGCGTTGATTGATATTGATAACTTCAAACAACTCAACGACCGTTATGGACATTTGGCAGGGGATGATGCACTGAAACATCTGGTGGCAATTGCACAAGAAAAATTGCGCCCAACAGATGTCGTCGCTCGTTTTGGCGGCGAAGAATTTGTGGTGTTAATGCCAGAAACATCGATTGTGCAGGCGCTCGATATTATTCGACGCTTACAACGCGAATTGACCAAAGCCTTTTTTATGGCAAATAACGATCGCTTGGTGCTGACATTTAGCGCAGGGGTAGCGGCATGTGGGACGGAAGAAACCGAGATCGAGATTATTGATCGTGCCGACCGCGCCATGTATGCCGCTAAAATGGCTGGAAAGAATCGGGTTTTTGCAGCCAATGAGAACGGTGTCGATGAAGAGGGCTCGTTTTCAGCAGAGCCGCCCTTACTCTAAGGATTTAAGGCGCTGCCCGTTCCGAAACGGGCAGGCTTCACACGTCGAACAATAGTGTTTTCGCGAGGCGCCATTAAGCATCCCCCCCGCCTTTTTTCATCACCTTACCCGCCTCGGCGCGGCTACGACGCACCGCTTTCGGGTCAGCAATCAGTGGGCGGTAGATTTCAACCCGATCACGTTCCCGCAACACCGTCTCGCTTTTAATTGCCTTGGAAAAAATCCCCAACTTTAATTGGGTCGGATCAATTTCAGGAAATTGCTGCAAGATGCCTGATTGCTCCACGGCTTGTTGCGCCGTTGTTCCTTCTTCAACCATCAGTTTTAACAAGGCTTGCTGTTCTTGTTTCGCATAGACCACTTCGATTTGAATTTTTGCCACAACAGTTTTCCTCAATCATCACCATACAAACGGTCGGCTTCTTGAATAAAAGCATCGACTAAGGTACCCATGATGCGGCTAAACACTGGCCCAATCACTTTTTCTAATAATTTGCTAGAAAACGTGTATTCCAGTCGAAATTCAATTTTGCATCCCTCGCTACCCAATGGATGAAAACGCCAGCCGCCACCAAAATTTTCAAATGGGCCATCGACCAACACCATATCAATCGTGTTCGGGGGCGTGTTGTGGTTGCGGGTGGTGAAATGCTGGCGGATTTTCAGATAGTCGATATACAGGCTGGCAACCAACTCATTGCCTTGGCGCGAAATCACCTCACCTTTGGCACACCACGGTAAAAATTCGGGATAGCGCTGCACCTCATCTACCAATTGAAACATCTGCGCTGGGGTGTGCATGACAAGAACGGTTTTTTCTATCGTTGGCATAACTTTGGCAAAACTCATAAAAAGTTGATTGGCAAACTCAGGGCTTGACTTTTCCTTCCCGCGCTAAACCTCGGGAAGGCGGTCAAAAACTGGTACACTGGCAGATTATTTGCCTGTTTTGACAGGGGTAAGCGTCGTGAGCATCGTACAAAATAAAAAAGCAACCCATGATTATTTTATCGAAGAACGCTATGAAGCGGGTCTCGTCCTTGAAGGTTGGGAAGTGAAATCCATCCGTGCCGGTAAAGCACAGATTAAAGAAGCGTATGTGATTCTAAAAAACGGCGCTTTTTGGCTATTGGGTAGTCATATCACGCCGCTCTTGAGTGCTTCTAGCCACGTCCACCCCGACGCCACCCGCACCCGAAAGCTGTTACTCAAACAAAACGAAATTAACAAGCTGATTGGCTTAGTCGAACGTTCGGGCTACACCTTAGTGCCGTTAGATTTGCACTATTCCCGTGGGCGTATCAAAGCCAATATCGGTTTGGCGCGTGGTAAAAAACAACACGACAAACGCGAAAGCGAAAAAGAACGCGAATGGCAACGTGAACGGCAACGAATCATGAAGGTTCACAACCGTTAATCGTTTCGCCTACTCTTTCTCTCTCTGACTGTGATAAACATGGATAAAATCCTCATTCTTGATTTTGGGTCACAAGTTACCCAACTGATCGCCCGCCGTGTGCGCGAGGCGCATGTCTACTGCGAATTGCATTCGTTTGATATGTCGATAGACGACATCCGCGCTTTTGCTCCCAAGGCGATTATCCTCTCTGGTGGGCCGAATTCGGTCTATGAATCGGACTACCAAGCCGACCCCGCTTTGTTTGAACTGGGTGTGCCAGTATTGGGGATTTGCTACGGTATGCAATGGATGGCCCAAACCTTGGGCGGCAAGGTTGAATCGGGCGATACACGCGAATTTGGCTATGCACAAATCCGCGCCCGTCATCATTCGAAATTGTTAGAAGGTCTGCAAGACAGCATCACCCCAGCCGGTGAAGGCTTGTTGGATGTGTGGATGAGTCACGGCGATAAAGTGACCGAGCTGCCAGCAGGTTTCAATGTGATTGCTGAAACACCATCTTGCCCGATTGCAGCGATGGCAGACGAACAACGCCAATTCTACGGCGTGCAGTTCCACCCTGAAGTCACGCATACCAAACGTGGCACAGAAATGTTGCATCGCTTTGTGCTGCATATTGCCAATGCAAAACCAAGCTGGACCATGCCAAACTACATTGACGAAGCCGTCGCTAAAATCCGCGCCCAAGTGGGTGATGAGGAAGTGATTTTAGGCTTGTCCGGCGGAGTGGATAGCTCGGTGGCAGCAGCGTTGATTCATCGTGCCATCGGCGATCAACTGACTTGTGTGTTTGTCGATCATGGTCTGTTGCGTTTGAACGAAGGCCAGATGGTGATGGAAATGTTCGCGCAAAACTTAGGCGTGAAGGTGATCCATGTCGATGCCAGCGCGGCATTTATGGGCAAATTGGCTGGCGTGACCGACCCTGAGCAAAAACGCAAGATTATCGGTGCAGAGTTTGTCGAGGTGTTCCAATCCGAGGCGAAGAAACTCGATAAGGCCAAGTGGTTAGCACAAGGCACAATCTATCCTGATGTGATTGAATCGGCAGGGGCAAAAACTAAAAAAGCGCACACCATCAAGAGCCATCACAACGTAGGGGGCCTACCTGAAACGTTGAATTTGAAATTGCTCGAGCCGTTGCGTGAGCTGTTTAAAGATGAAGTGCGGCAGTTGGGTGTGGCCTTGGGCCTACCGGCTGAGATGGTCTATCGTCATCCTTTCCCGGGCCCGGGTTTGGGTGTGCGGATTCTCGGTGAGGTGAAAGCAGAATACGCACAGTTGTTGCAACGTGCAGATGCGATCTTTATCGAGGAGTTGCGTAATACCATCGATGAGAAAACAGGTAAGAACTGGTACGACTTAACGAGCCAAGCGTTTGCGGTGTTCTTGCCGGTGAAGTCGGTGGGGGTGATGGGCGATGGCCGCACTTATGAGTGGGTGGTGGCGTTGCGTGCAGTGGTGACAAGTGACTTTATGACCGCTCATTGGGCTGAATTGCCTTACAGCCTGTTGGGCCGTGCGTCGAACCGTATCATCAATGAAGTACGCGGTATTAACCGTGTTGTCTATGATGTATCCGGCAAACCACCGGCAACGATCGAGTGGGAATAACCACACCGTTAACACCCGCCAGTTTTTAGCCCGCGTTGAGCGGGCTTTTTTGTTTTCTTATTAAGTTGGGCAAAAGTTTGCTCACTCTGCCGGACTCAGTGGGTACGCGCTCTTCAACGAGAATGAGCAGAAAATTACAAGGAGAAGGTAAATATGCCGATCGGGAATCCTGTCGAGGAAGTCAAAAGTACGAAAGTTTTTTCGCACCTTGCATCGCAGAGTTCAGAGTATGCAAATCGTGCCGTCCGTTTCGTCGAGACGATAGCGCCCATTCTCGCGACGACGGTGCAACATTTCCCGCTGTACACGCGTCATGACGCGCACCATGGATTCCAAGTCGTGCGCCGCCTGCAAGATGTACTGCATGATGCGTGCTTCGATTCGGGATCGGACAAGTCGCTGGGTGCGCCAGAGCTATTTCTCCTCATTGCAGCTGCCTATGCCCATGATCTGGGAATGACAGTTTTTCCTGACGAGGCGCCCGATCTCAAGTCGAAACTGAACCTGCCTGTCGACGAATGGGAAACCAATGTCATACTGACGGATTACCTGCGTCGCGAACATTCCAAGCGAGGGGGAGCGTACATCCATCGGAACGCATCAGTCTTCGGAGTCCCCGAGAATCTGGTGGCACCTCTTGATTGGATCATGAAGTCGCACAACCTCAGTGTTTCGGAACTGGAAGCGAATCTTCGGATACCGTTCGCGGCGGATGATCGCGTACTGGATGTTCGCCAACTTGCGGCGATTTTGTGTACGGCTGACGCCATTGAATTCAGTGACACACGTGTGTTGGACGGCGTGGTCGACATAGCGCGACAGACCGGGGGCGACGCTGCGGCGATCTCCTACCGGGAAAACAGGAAGCATGATTGCATTCGTGACAGCTTGGCGGTGACTGCTGATGGCCAGGTAGTCGTCAGTGGCACGTTTGATGATGGCGACGTGCTAGCACTCGCTCACCGGACGTTTGATGAAATGGAAGGCTGGATACGCGGATATTGCGATATTGACCGGCAGTCAAAAACTCCGCGGTTGAAGATCCGACCCGAACCGTTTCAACGAAGACTGGACCTGCCAGGTGCGACCTTTGAACGCCTGGGTGTCAGGATGAGCAAGCGGGCGGTCATCGATTTGGTGGCGTCGAACGCTGTCTGGAGAGGATCAACCGGTGCGCCGATCCGTGAGTTGGTTCAGAACGCAGTCGAGGCATGTCGATTCCGATCACACCATTCCAGCCCCGCTGATGAATACCAGCCGCAGGTCAGAATCGAATTTGACCGGGCGAGGCACACCATCACCGTATCCGACAACGGTTGCGGAATGTCGCTTCGTACCATCCTGAATCACTTCTTGAGCGTGGCAAGCAGCCGGGCGAAGGAACCGGCCTACGCGACGAAGAATTACGCCCCGATTGCCCGATTCGGAACTGGCTTCTGGTCAGTGTTCACGGTGGCCACGACAGCCCATATTAAGTCACTTGCCTTCGAGTCCGGAACCGCCGCGCGTAATGGGTTGCAATTCGACGTTTCTCTCGACGAACTGAAGGACTACACCGTATTCCGCGATTGCCCCATGTCTCCCGGCACATCGGTGACGTTGAGTCTGCGAGACGACATAGTTATCGACGATACCTACGAGCAATGTCGCAATCTTTTGATTGCGGCGGCTGTGCCGATCGACTTGGTTCTAGACGGGGTGGTTGAGGAGGTCCCGCGCTTGGTTCCCGACGTAACCCCTGAGATGCTGCTGGGGGCTAAGATGAACGCGATGGAGGAGGACGGGTTGCATACGTTCCAATGGCGCGATGAGCAGTCCGGAGTTGATGTCTCGTTGGGACTGGTGTTCCGCATCGAAGACCAGAGGCCGACGTTTCGACTGAATGCACATGCGTCTGTGATTTTCAGACTCAATCGAGTATCTGGAATGCCCACCACGGCAGTCTGCGGATTTCGGGCCCTATTCAGGCCCTCCGCGACCTGTTTCGACCTATGGAGAGTTGGGACGAGCATTGCCAATGTTAAATCTCCCCAGGGGATTGAGTACTCACTCGATCGAGGTCAAGTGCTCGAGTCGGAGCAAAGTGTGAAGATGGGTCGCGCCATAGCGCAGTGTATACATGATGGCTACCGAGCATTCCTGAGAAAGCATAACGCTTACGACCCCGAGTCGATCTGTCGTCTCAATGCAGAGTCCGAACTCGGCGGTGGCAATGTCTTTGATCAGTACACGGACAATCAACTTTCCGTGGCTGCCGATGAATACCCGGATCTGCTCTGCTTCCGGCTGTATGAGGTCGACCCTTCGCGTAGTTTCGAGCAGGCGGTCGTGCGTCACGTGGATTGGAATGGACTCCAAAAACTCTCGGGTTCATGTGTCGTCGCCCAGACGACACTGGATTTCCCTGCGCCCGACGGGCTGTTTCGAGGTCTCCACCCGGAACAGCTTACCGAATTCGCTTATGCCGCGGCAACAATCATCAAGCGACAAGAGCAAATGGTGGATCCCCTTTACCTGCTCGAAGCGAATCGACGCGCATCCATGCTGTTCGATGCGGACCCGACAAGCACGATCCAGACAATAGCGCTCCGGGGCGATTCCGAAAGTCCACCTACCCATCTGGTTCTACAGCGATGGAGTTTAGGGCGCCTGACGCTCGACACAGACATGCACCAGATTATGGCCAAGGTGCAAGGGCGGTGGACTGGTGCCTTGTATTCCCGAAATTTCGAGAGTCATTGTGGTGTGCCCTATGCGTTCCTCGGCCGCCATCGCGTCCTCATCAAGCAGGGATCGAAACTGCATGAGCACTGCAGGGTGTTGGCCGAGCAAAAACGCTTCGTCAAGCTGGCGGATCTGGTCGACGACCTCCAACTGCATTCCCAAGGTTTCGATCCTGAATCGGTACGCGGCCTGGTCTAGATCAGCCAGGAAGGTAGGCGCCGAAGTCGGTAGCAGACTCTTGCCAATACTCGCTTTTGCCGCCGAGAGGAGACTTTTTCGAAGTGCAATCGAAGGGCTTCACTCATCCTGATCAGGGTATTCTGGCCTTAATGCAAGTTTCTGTCGTTGGTGAAATTGTGAGACTGAGCTCCATAAAGCGGTCGACAGTCCATTTCGATGCAGCTCTTGCTCTCATGCGCCTCTTCTTGGCATGGCATTGGATAGCAGCCAATTTGCAATCAGTTATTGCATAATGATGTTTTCTAATTATTTATGATCGAGTGGGAATAACCACACCGTTAGCACCCGCCAGTTTTTAGCCCGCGTTGAGCGGGCTTTTTTGTCTCTTCATCTTTATCAGGTGCGCACAGGTTTGCCCACGCACTACCAATACCCAGTATGCCGGCTGGCACGTCATAGGGAAACCACAAAAATCACTTAAAATAAAAAGCTTTGACAGCAATTACCTTTGCCGAAGAAATATTGTCAAATGCACCAAAAAAGATACAAATCTATTTGGCACAGCTGAAAAGGGAGGTGATAATTCCAAAATCACGACTTCTTTGGATCAATTATGTTTTCCTCCGGTTCACACAAACTCAAGCCTCTGTTATTGGGTTTTGTCTTGTCAATGATTGTGTTGCTGCTAGCGCAGTCTTGGGGGATTAGTTATCAACTCTCTAAAGTGGCGCAAATCAGTCAACACGAACACCAGTTCGCCAATGCTTTGATTCAAAACATGAAAGACGTACGTTTTCATGTGGTTCAAATTCAGCAGTTTCTAACTGATGTCAGTGCAACAGGCGACCGCGATGGCTTTTCTGATGCCAAAGAACACTACGGCAACGCCGTGAGTAAATTGCAGAAGCTCGCAGAAATCGACCCTCAACACGCGAATCAAGCCACAGAAGTGCAAAAAGCCTTAGACATCTTTTACCAAACAGGCCAAAAGATGGCCGAGGCTTATATTACCCAAGGTCAAGCAGCCGGCAATTCTTGGATGAAGCAACCACAAAGTGGATTTGACGACCGAGCAGAGCAACTCACCAAACATTTGGAAACCCTGCAAGCAGGCGTAGAAAAAGAAACCGAAAAGATCATTCAAGAGAGTCAGTCAGAGATTGAGGCTTCTCGAAACCTACTTTTAGGCAGTAATGTCACGTTGATCGCCTTGGTTTTGCTCGGTGGTTGGCTGCAATATCGCCGCGTATTTCACACCTTGGGCGGTGAACCGATTGATGTCATGCGCCGCACGGCAGACATTGCCGCCGGTGATTTGCGCCAGCCAACTGGGCAGTCAGAATACCAACAAAAAGATACCTTATTTGCCGCCCTATTTGACATGCAGACACAACTGCGCAAGATGGTTGGCCACATTGACGGATCCTCCAAAGACATGCGAGAACACGCCGACGTGTTAAGCAAATCGGTTTTTGCCGTTCAACAAGCCAGCCACACCCAAAGCGAAGCCTCGCGCGGCATTGCAGTAGCGGTAGAGGAGGTGTTGCAAAGTATCACTCAATTAGCGAATCAAATGCACGCTGTGCAATTGGAAGCACAAGACGCGGATAATGCGGTGGAAACCTGTGCTGGTTTCATTTCTGGAACAGCCGGTAATGTTCAGCATTTGGCCGAGGAAATTTTGGCATCGAGTCTCACCTTGGACAATTTACAGGCACAGGCCAACACAATTGTGAGTATTACCCAAACGATTCACGATATTGCCGACCAAACTAATCTGCTGGCGTTGAATGCAGCGATTGAATCAGCTCGTGCGGGTGAGGTGGGGCGAGGGTTTGCAGTGGTGGCTGATGAAGTAAGAAAACTGGCGGAAAAAACCAGCTCGGCGACGGTGGACATCAGCCGGCAAATTCAGGTCTTACAATCGGGTATCAGCCGAGTCGTCAGCGAGATGAAGAATAAGGTCAGCGTCACCGAAACAAGCGTAGCCCAAAGCCAACAAGCCACTCAATCTATTCTTGGGGTGAAGCAGAATGCTGAAAGTATTCGCGTACATCTAGACAGTATTGGTTTTACGCTCACCGAGCAAAAACAGGCAATTCAAGACATTGCGCAGCGAGCGGAGGTTATTTCGACGATGACTGAATCTAATCAGATGAGCATCGATCAAACCGCACAAGGGGCGAACGCACTCAATCAAAATGCCCAAAGTTTGCAACTCGCCGTTTCAGCTTTCAAACTTTAAAAAATCCAGCGGTATCATCCCCGCGCTAATTAGCCCGCGTTAAGCGGGCTTTTTTGTGTCCTTATTAAGGTGGACAAAATTTTGCTCGGATTTCAGCGACTTGTTATAAGATTTGCAATCACCTTAGAGTAGAGTATTACCCCACAAATTAAAAGATCTGAAACACCAAATTTATGCTGTGCGGTTTCGAAGTGCATGATCATTTTTTCAATCTCCTCTTTGCTATAATCCTTTGCACTCCTCAATTTCTTTAGCTCATCAGCAGATAGATTGTTTATATAGGATATTTTGATCTCAAAGGTTTCTTCTGGTTTCGATCGAAACGCTACATTTATTTCTTTTTCTGACAAGAAACTTTCTGCAATATGCACGTTATAGTTTCTGAGCATTTTCATTATGTGAAATAATGGGTTCGGCTGTTTATAAATAATGTAATTTTCGCGCTTTAGTTGTTTGAAGTTTTGCTCTATAAACTCATCTATTCCAGCAAACTCTGCTAGGGCGGCTCTAGTGTAGCCAGTTGATGATTGCACACCTATGTTTGAAGCCATATAAATAGCCGAGCAAAATCGATCATATAGATCACTGAATTCTTTTAGCCCCTCATCTGGTGTTGGAGTGCAGAGATAGCCATATTCCATTTTTGGAAATAGCGAATAGTCTAGATTCATGGCTTATAAAGTTTGAATTCACCGACCTGCACGGTTTTTCGCGCAGCTCCGGTGGAATGATAGATTAGAGATAGGATTTCTAAATTTGGAGCCAGCATTGCGTAGGGTGCATCACCCTGAAAGGGCGATGCGCCAATTACCCCAAATCAATCAGCTATGACCATCAAGAATGTTGGTGCGTCGCCCCTTTGGGGTGACGGCACCGTACAGGTAAATTAACCAATCTTACAGCTTTTAAGTAATTTTAAACTCAGCCACCACTTCACGCAGTCGGCTGGCGGTGTAGTCGAGGTGGCTACAGCGTTCTGCCGCTTGTTGCGCGGCATGAGTGTTTTGTTCACTTAACACACTCACCTCCTCAATTCGGTTCGCAACATCTTGGCTGGCTTGTGCCTGTTGCCCTGCGGCAGTCGCAATCCGTTCTGCCTGAACCGCGACCTGATCGGCAGCCGCTTCCACCTCATCCAACCCCGCGACACTGCTACGCATATTGCTCATGCCATCATCCACTTGCTGCACAGCAATTTGCATCATCTGTACCGCACGCTCCGTCACGGTTTGGATTTCGTCCACCATGCGAGTGATGTCTGCCGTACTGACCCCCGTACGCTCCGCCAAAGTGCGCACTTCATCGGCCACCACTGCAAACCCTCGCCCTACCTCACCCGCACGGGCCGCCTCAATCGCAGCGTTTAAGGCTAATAAATTGGTCTGATCGGCAATACCACGGATGGTTTGTGTAATGGCGCCGATTTGATCAATAGAACGATGCAATTCATCAATCGCCGAGCCCGATTCACTAACCGCAGTCACCACTTTTTCGGTGACATTCAAACTGCTCTTAATCGCCTCACTGCTGTGACGCACCAATTCCCGCGATTGTTGCGCCGCAGCGGCTGCTTGTTGTGCCCCATGTGACACTTCGACAATGGTTTGACTCAGTTCTTCTGTCGCAGCAGCAACCGCTTGCGTGCGGCCTTGTTGCTGGTGTGATTGGCTTTGCACCAAATCCATTTCATGCCTGAGCGATTCCACATGACCATCAATTCGGTGTGAAGCACGTGAAATACGCTCCAACACCGCTTTTTGTCGGGTTTGTGCCACGGCAAGATCACACAACATACGGCCAATTTCATCACGGCCACTGACATCAATAAACCGGCTTAAATCACCCTCGGCAATCCCTGCCAGCACATATTGGCTATTACGCATCCCCTGTGTCAGACGGCGTAAAATCCACAGATTGATTAACAACACTAGGCTAATTGATACGATGGCACCTATCGTCCCTAACCAGAAAATCCTCTCAAAATTGGTCTGTTCGTTTTGATGTAACGATTCGGTATGCTGTTCAAAATACTGCATCAAGTCACGATTAACATTAAACGCCTGTTGATAAATTGGATTCACCTTTTCCAATAAAATACGGTTGGCTTCTAAATAATTGTCTTTTTGTAAAGCTTGAAATGCAGGGCCAATACCTTCTTCAACATAGCGTTGGCGGATTGTGCTCCACTCACTGATTTTTTGTTTAGCGGTGTCATCTAGCGGTAGGCTAGTTAACTTATTGAGCAATTCGTCAATACGCTGACGGTTGGCCTGAATTTTTTCCAAGTGCATGGTCAAGGCATGGTCATGTGCCTTAGCAAAAGGATTAGTGGGTTCGTGTTGTAGCGAAAGCGCGATTTGACTGCGATTTTCGCCCATCAATAACACCACTTCACTGACCAAGTTGGATGGAACTAAGGCCTCATCATGCAGCGCACCTAAGGCTTGGTTGCTGTGTTGAATCCCCCACATACCAATACCCGTACCGGCAATTAACGACACTACCGATAGCGCAGTGGCAAACCATAGTTTTATCCGCAGTGGAATGGCAGCAAGACCACGCGCACTGCCCGAGAGTCGTCGTTTTGGATCGGCTTTCAACTTGGCATACAACGCCTCTGCCGCTGCGACATCATGTGATTTTGGGGCAGAGCGGACAGATAGATAGCCGGTGACTTCACCGTCTTTTCTCACCGGCACCACCACCGCCTCAACCCAATAGTGGTCACCATTTTTACAACGGTTTTTGACCAAACCACGCCAAGGGTAGCCTTTTTTTAATCGCCGCCACATTTGCTCAAATGCCTGCGGTGGCATGTCGGGGTGACGCACAATATTGTGGCTAGAACCTACCAATTCCTTTTTGTCAAAACCGCTAATTTCAACAAAGGCATCGTTGCAATCCACGATCTTACCTTTGAGATCCGTACGCGAAACTAGGTAACATCCAGTAGGGAATGGAATGTTTTTTTGGGTAATTGGTAAGTTAATTTTCATATTTGGTCACAGCAATGCGGGTGAGTACGCAGATTGAAAATGCGAAAAACACATATTAGTGCCTTAAAAGTGGATTGTGCAGATTTTTCGCAAAAAATTTTCTGCATTAAGCATGAATTATTCTCGCATTATGCAATATGCCCAAGACATGGTGCATGGCGCAATTGCACAACACTCTCTAAAATCGAAGCTTATTTTGTTCTCGGCTCGGACGATCATGCGCCTTCCTTCTCTTATTGTTGTAGCCGCTGTGTTGGTGTTAGCGGCTTGTTCGACTCCACCCAAACCACCGACCACGGTAACCCCTCAGGGACAGTCGCCACAGCCGCATTACCTACGCAGCCAATGGCAGATGTTACCCGGGTGGCAAAGCAGCGATTTCCGGTCGGCGTGGCCAGCATGGGTCGCCAGCTGTCGCGTGTTAGAAAAGCGCACTGGCTGGGAACAGGTGTGCCGTCAGGCGCAAGGCGTGGATAGCCGTGATGCTCAGGCGATTCGGGCCTATTTTGAAAGCCAATTTTTGCCGTACCGTTTAATGGATCAAAGTTATCGCCACACGGGTTTGGTCACTGGCTATTACGAGCCTTTGTTGCGTGGCAGTTTGCAACGCACCGCCGAAGCGCGCTATCCAATCTATGGCATACCCTCTGATTTGGTAAGTAAAGGCACCCAACGGGGACGGATTGAAAATGGGAAGTGGCTGCCGTACTACAGCAATGTTGAAATTGCCCAAGGTTTCGGCCCACGCTCCGAACAGGCCTTAGCATGGGTAACCGATCCCATTGAACTGTTATTTTTACAAATTCAAGGGTCTGGCCGAGTGGAATTGCCAGATGGTCGCCATTTGCGGGTAGGTTTTGCCGATCATAATGGCTTTGCTTATCAATCGGTTGGCCGTTGGTTGATTGATCGTGGTGAATTAAAACCGAACGAAGCCTCGATGCAAGGCATCAAAGCATGGGCACAAGCCAATCCCCAGCGTTTAAATGAATTGTTAGCCGCTAACCCGCGTTATGTGTTTTTCCGCCGTTTGGCTGATGCCCCAACACACCAAGGCCCGCCCGGTGCATTAGGTGTGCCGTTAACACCAGAGCATTCGGTAGCCATCGACCCCCGTTATACCCCATTGGGTGCACCGATTTGGTTAGATACCACCTTACCGCTGTCGAGTCAGCCGCTACAACGGTTGGTGTTTGCTCAAGACACCGGCTCGGCAATTAAAGGGGCGGTACGCGCGGATTTTTTCTGGGGATTTGGTGCCAAAGCGGGTGAGGTAGCTGGACGGATGAAACAACCGGGCCAGATGTGGACATTATTACCGCGTGGGGTCTTACCTCCGGCGGGTGTCGCAATTTATTAACGAATAAGGGAAAGGGCGTTATGCCGAGGCTGAAACAACTAATCACACTGATCGTCCTGTGGGGTGGGCTGCTGTTACCTGCTATGGGAACCACGGCAGAAGCACCACCACGACAGCTCTCAAGCAGTGATGTGGTACAGGCTCGGCAACAGGCATTAGCGCAAACCCTAGCGGTGAATGGTCTGTTAGAAGCCACCCAAAGTGCAGTGTTATATGCACAAGTGGAAGCTGTCGCAAAACAGGTGCGGAAACAAACCGGTGAGACCGTCTCAGCAGGGGAATCATTGGTGGTGTTCGAGGCGCGTGAATTGCAGGAAAAAGTGCGAGAGCAACAGGCGCTACTGGCCACCACAGAAGCGCGTTGGCAGCTTGCACAACAAAAATTGCTCAAGCAACAAGAGCTGTACCAACGTCAATTTATTTCGCATTTGGCACTGGAAGAATTTCAAGCAGAATTAGCCGTGCAACGCGCTCAGCGACAGGCACAACGCGCGCAATTGCAACGCGCACAACAAGAATTAAGTTACGCCGAGGTAAAAGCCCCTTTCGCTGGTGTGATTGCCGAACGCCATATTGAAGTCGGCCAATTGGCTGCCCGCAATAGCAAACTGTTTCATGTCGTGAACCTCGACCGTTTGCAATGGAAGGTCACCGTCCCTGCACAACATATTGCTGGCGTCAAAGTGGGACAACACGCTGAATTGCGTGTCGAAGGTGATTCCCGTCGCTATCAAGGACAGGTTGAGCGCATCAATCCGGTTGCGATTGCCGGCAATCGCAGTTTTCAGGTGTATGTCGCGGTCGAGAATCGCCATCACCATTTGCGAGTAGGGCAGTTAGCACGCGGTGAGTTGGTGTTGGCACAGGCCGCGCCAGCAGTCGTATTGCCCTTGAGTGCGATTCGACAACGACAAGGCGAACAAGGATGGGTCTTGCGGGTTCGGCAAGGTAAGGCAGAAAAACAGGCGGTAAAACTGGGTTTTACCAATCAACAGTGGGCGCAGGTTGAAGGGATTGCTGCTGGAGAGTGGGTGATTTTGCCGCAGGTGTTGGGTATTGCGCCTGCAACACCAGTGCGTTTGCCACAGCCTTAACCCTGAGAAAGTTGCCCTATGTGGATTACCCGCGTCAGTTTAAATAACCCCTATTTTGCTGCCATGTTGATGGCGGCATTGGTGGTCTTGGGGTTGTTCTCGTTGGCTCGCTTGCCAGTAGAAGAATTTCCAGACATTCGCTTTCCAATTGCTGTGGTCAGCACACAATACCCGGGAGCATCCCCGACAGTGGTGGAAAGTGAGGTCACTCGACCTTTAGAAGAAGCATTAAATACCTTGGCAGGGATTAAACACCTGCGCTCGTACTCGTTTGAAAGCTCATCGGTGATTGTGGTTGAGTTTGAGCTCAGCGTAGACCCGGCTACTGCGGTACAAGAGGTGCGCGATAAAGTGGCGACAGTCACTGGTCAGTTCCGCCGTGAAATTTCTAATCCAACCATCAATCAAGTCAACCCATCAGATAGCCCGATGATGACGCTGATTGTCTCTTCAGACAGCCTACCACCGCGTGAGCTGAGTACATGGGCCGATCAAGTGTTGCGCAAGCGTTTGCAAACGGTGTCTGGCGTGGGTGAGGCAAAGGTTGTCGGGGCGATTAAACGAGAAGTGCGAGTTGAAATCGACCCCATTCGCCTGCAATCGTACGGGCTAGACATTGCAACGGTAAATGATGCGATTGCACGAGCCAATCGAGATTTCCCAGCAGGTCGTCTGACAGGACAAGAACCCGAGATTGCTTTGCGGGTGGATGGTAAGTTAAAAACCGTCGCCCAGTTTGCCGAGATTGAACTGGTTTGGCGCAACGGCAGTGCCGTCTATTTGCGCGATGTTGCAACGATTCGCGATGGCGAGCAGGAATACCAGTCATTGGCGCTGATCAACGGTCAACGAGCCCTTTCTTTAGAAATTAAAGCGGCGAGAAGTGCCAACATCGTTGCCACTTCTGCAGCAGTGAAAGCGGCATTAGCTGAACTCAAAGCCCAATTACCAGCAGGGGTGATGCTGCGGGTGATGAACGATAAAGCGGATGATGTCCGTGATTCACTCACCACGGTGCGCGATACCTTGCTAGAAGGAACAGCGTTGACTGTCCTGATTGTGTTCCTGTTTCTCGGTTCGTGGCGCAGTACGGTGATTACTGGTTTAACCTTGCCGATTGCGCTGATTGGTACATTATTCGCGATTGCTGTGGCAGGGTTTTCCATCAATGTAATGAGTCTATTAGCACTGACTTTGTCGATTGGCTTATTGATTGACGATGCTATCGTGGTGCGTGAAAACATTGTCCGTCATGCAGGTTTAGGGAAATCTCATTTTCAAGCAGCCCTAGAAGGAACGGAAGAAATCGGGCTCGCAGTCTTGGCAACCACCTTCACCGTAGTAGCAGTTTTTCTCCCCGTGGGCTTTATGGGCGGCATTATTGGGCAGTTTTTCCAACAATTTGGTCTGACTGTGGTTGTAGCGGTCTTGATTTCGTTGTTGGTCAGTTTTTCCCTCGATCCAATGCTCAGTTCCATCTGGTATGACCCACACCGACACGGTGATGCCCACCGTGGCCCGCTAGGGCGTCTGCTGGATCACTTTGAAACGTCAATGGACAGTTTGGCCGAGCGTTATGCTTTGGCGATTGATTGGGTGTTACAACATCGTAAAACCACCTTAGCCGCTGCCACGGTGTTGTTATTGGGCAGTTTTGCGCTAGTGCCGGTGATTGGGGCTGAGTTTTTGCCCAAGTCAGACACCGGAAAAGTGACTGTTAAGTTTAAAACCGCTGCGGGTTCTAGCTTGGAATATACCGAACAAAAAGCCCGCCATGTCGATCAACTGTTACGGCAAGCCACTGAGGTAAAAGATATTTATATCAATATCGGCGGTGGGTTTGCTGAGGGTCGCAATCAGGCCTCTTTGCAAGTGATTTTGCATGATAAAGCGGCACGTGCCCGCTCTGTTTTTACCCTAATGGAAGTATGGCGACAGCAGCTACCTCATATCGCGGGGATTGAGTTGCAATCGGTCGCCGTGAGCGGCGGCCCGGGGGGAAATGAAAAACCGATTCGGGTCGGTATCCGTGGCCAAGATATGGCAACTTTAGAACGCATTGCTGTTGATGTGCGACAGCGTTTGCGCCAAATTAACGGCGTAACAGATATCGAATCCAGTTTAGATGCCGCTGAACCAGCCCTGTCATTGCGTCTACAGCGCGATGCTGCAGCCAGCCTTGGGATTGACATGGAACAACTGGGGCAAACGTTGGCAGTGTTATTGGCGGGTAAAGTGGTCTCGACTTGGGAAGCACCAGATGGCGAAAATTACGATGTGCGGGTCATCGTCCCCAAACCAGCACGACAGCCCCTGTTGTTGGAGGACATTCAAATTGCTGGACGCAGTTTAGGCGATGGCAGCCGTGAAATGGTGCCCTTGAGCACCGTCGCAACAGTGGTGGAAACACAGGTACCGCGTCAAATTAACCGCATGGATCAGGCTCGCGAGTTAACCCTCACTGCCAATATCCAAGGCCGAGATGCCCAGCATGTGTTTACTGAAGTGGCAACCTTGCTACAAAACTATCGTTTACCGACTGGCTATCAATTTGACCAAGGTGGCGAGAGTCAAGATTTACAAGAGTCGTTTTCGTATGCGGTTCAGGCTTTGGCTATCGGTGTCATTTTTATTTACATGATTTTGTGCGCTCAATTCCGCAGCTTCTTCCAACCGATCGCGATTATGATGTCGCTACCCTTGGCCTTTATTGGGGTGTTTTTAGCCTTATTGGTCTGGGGCAGTACCCTCAATATGTTCTCGGTAATTGGGGTAATTATGTTGATGGGTTTGGTGGCGAAAAATGGGATTTTGCTGATCGATTTCGTCAATCAGGCACGCCGTGAGGGAATGGATCGTCTAGCTGCCTTGAAAGCTGCAGGCCGAGTGCGTTTACGCCCCATTTTAATGACCAGTTTGGCAATGATTTTTGGCATGTTGCCCTTGGCACTTTCCCGCGCCAGCGGAGCAGAACTGAATGCTCCGATGGCACAAGCGGTGATTGGTGGGCTGTTAACATCCACTTTACTCACCTTGTTTGTGGTACCGGTGGTCTATAGCTATTTGGATACTGCCTCGGCGTGGTTGCGCAGCAAGTTTAGTCCTCCTCGCCAGCAAACATAACTTTATCCACTTCTTTTCGCGTCAGATGGGCGGCGAATAGCTCGATAAAGTGGTAAGCAAAACCACGTAAATAAGCATCACGTCGGATGCCAATGCGGGTGGTGGAAGGCTGAAACAGATGAGCAGCATCGATAAGGCGCAAACCGTGATCGCGCTCTGGCTCAAACGCCATTGCAGCGATAATGCCAATCCCTAAACCGATGTTGACATACGTTTTAATCACATCGGTATCGATGGCGGTTAGTACCACGTTAGGTTCCACCCCTGCGTCGGCAAAGGCACGATTGATTTTCGAGCGGCCCGTAAAAGCAAAGTCGTAGGTGATAATCGGCCAGCGGCCAATATCGGCTAACGTCAATGGTCGGTTGAGGGTCAATAACGGATGGCCTTCTGGTACGACAATGGCACGGTTCCATTGATAGCAAGGCAGCGCAGCCAACTCGGGAAACGAGGAGATTCCTTCGGTGGCAATCGCAAAATCAGCTTCACCCGTCACCACCATTTCACAAATTTGGGTTGGGCTGCCTTGTTTAATCGACAAACCCACTTCTGGATAGCGTTCACGAAAGCGGCGTACCGTTTGTGGGAGCGCGTAACGCGCTTGGGTGTGGGTGGTGGCAATAGTTAAACTGCCTTGATCTTCATGGGCAAATTCTTCACCTACCCGTTTCAGATTTTTGGCTTCTAGTAAAATTCTTTCGGCGATATGTAACACATGCTTACCGGGCTCACTGACTGCCACCACTCGCTTGCCATTGCGGATAAAGACTTGAATGCCTAATTCATCCTCTAGCAATCGGATTTGTTTTGACACCCCCGGTTGTGAGGTATGCAGTTTTTCTGCCGCTTCCGAAATATTGAGCCCTTGCTTATAGACTTCGACCAGATAACGCAGCTGTTGTAATTTCATCATGAGCCCCTTGCTGAATTTTTAATAACTAATTGTGCTTAAATCCTAACATAATCTTCTTTCATAGTTCTAAACTGCTTGCTTTAGACTGCGGCAAGATTTTATTTTGCGAGAAATTCAGCATGTCATTAGCCGCAAAAATTGCCATCGCACAACAATTGTTGGCAGAAATTGCCCAACACCATGCCCCCGCTGTGTTTGCCAATAGTTTGGGCGCAGAAGATATGGTGTTGACCGATCTTATCGCTCGTCAGCAGTTACCGATTCCAGCATTTTGTTTGGACACCGGCCGTCTGCCTGCTGAAACCTATGAATTATTAGCCAAGGTGCGCCAGCATTACCCTGATTTGGCGTTACAAGTTTATTTCCCAGACACCCATGCCGTTGAAACATGGGTAGCAACGCATGGTATCAATGGCTTTTATGATTCTGTTGATTTGCGCAAGGGCTGTTGTGAAGTGCGTAAGATGCAACCCTTACGCCGTGCCCTCGCCGGGCAACAAGCGTGGATTACCGGCCTCCGCCGACAACAATCGCCAACACGACAAGATTTGAGTGATCGCAGCTTTGATGCCGATCACGGGTTGATGAAATTCAATCCCTTGATTGAATGGACAGAACAAGAAGTGTGGGAATACTTGCGACAATACCACGTACCCTATAACGCCTTACATGATCGTCACTATCCCTCCATTGGCTGTGCGCCCTGTACGCGGGCAATTGCAGTGGGGGAAGATGTTCGCGCTGGCCGTTGGTGGTGGGAAAACCCAGAATCGAAAGAATGTGGTTTGCATGTGTCTTCTGCGCTGAAACGGCCTCGTTAAAACCGCGCTGTTTTGCATAAAGTGAGTTGCTATGTATCAATATGATGAGTTTGACCGCCGGGTCGTTCGTGAACGGGTGGCACAGTTTCGTGACCAAACCCGCCGTTTTTTAGCCGGTGAGTTATCTGAAGATGAATTCCGTGTATTGCGGTTACAGAATGGTCTGTATATCCAACGCCATGCGCCGATGTTGCGAGTGGCCATTCCTTATGGCGTGTTGTCCAGTCGCCAGTTACGGGAGTTAGCAGAGATCGCCCGTGATTTTGACCGTGGCTATGGTCACTTCACCACCCGGCAAAACATCCAGTTCAACTGGGTTGAGCTGCCTAAAGTACCCGATATTTTAGAGCGTTTAGCTGAGGTAGATTTACACGCCATCCAAACCTCGGGTAACTGTATTCGCAACACCACCACCGATGTCTTTGCCGGTGTAGCAGCGGACGAGTTTGTTGATCCTCGCCCGTGGTGTGAAATTATCCGGCAATGGAGCACCTTACACCCTGAATTTGCTTTCTTACCACGTAAATTCAAAATTGCCGTTGCAGGCAGTGCTCAAGACCGTGCTGCCACATTTGTCCATGATATTGGCTTGCACATGCAACGTAATGCGGCAGGTGAAATTGGCTTTAAAGTGATTGTCGGCGGTGGATTGGGACGGACACCGATGATCGGTGATGTAGTACGCGAATTCCTCCCTGCACCACATCTGTTAACGTATCTTGATGCAGTCTTACGTGTTTATAACCGCTTTGGTCGGCGTGATAACAAATACAAAGCGCGGATTAAAATCCTCGTCAAGGCAATGACCGTCGCAGCTTTTGCTGCCAAGGTAGAAGAAGAATGGGCGCACTTAAAAGATGGCCCAGCAACCTTAACGATCGAAGAGATTCAACGTGTTGCACAGGCTTTTGTTGTGCCGCAATATGAAACCTTGACTCAACCTGACACTGCCTTCCAAACCGCGCTAGCCGAGGTACCGGCTTTTGCCCGTTGGGTGAAACGCAATACCCATCTGCATAAACAACAGGGTTACCGTGCTGCAATTTTGTCCTTGAAAGCCACTGGCCAAGCCCCTGGCGACTTAGATGCAGATCGAATGGAGAAAGTGGCTGAGTGGGCACAGCAATGGAGCTTTGGTGAAATTCGTGTCAGCCATGAACAAAATCTTGTGTTGCCACACGTGGCCGAGCGTGATTTGTTTACTTTATGGCAAGCCGCAGACGCAGTCGGTTTAGCCCATCCGAATGCAGGTTTGTTAACCGATATTATCTGCTGTCCGGGGGGAGATTTCTGTAGTTTGGCCAACGCAAAATCGATTCCTGTCGCCGAAGCAATTCAGCGCCGCTTTGCCGATCTCGATTACTTGTTTGACCTCGGTGATATTGCCTTGAATATCTCTGGCTGTATGAATGCCTGTGGGCATCACCATGTCGGCAATATCGGGGTATTGGGTGTCGATAAAAACGGTGAGGAATGGTACCAAATCACCCTCGGTGGTCACCAAGGCCCCGATGCCAGTTTGGGCAAAGTCATTGGCCCATCCTTTGCTCGGGCAGCCATGCCAGATGTAATTGAAAAAATCATTCAAGTCTATGTCGAACGACGTGAACCGGAAGAGCGTTTCTTGGATACCTTCCGTCGTATTGGAATTGATGTGTTTAAGGAACGAGTGTATGCCAAAGCTAGTTAGACGCGGAATTGAGGTAGAAGAACAATTCACTTGGGTTGACGAAATCAACCCCGCCGAGGGTTTACCAACGGGGGCGATCTGGGTGCCATTGGTCAGTTGGTTAAATCATCATGCCGCTTGTTTAGCACATAGCGCCCCAGTCGGTGTTTATTTGCAACCAGAGGAAGATCCAGCGTTACTGCTCCCAACCTTGCAGCAAGTCAGCGCGATTGCAGTCTGCTTCCCTGCGTTTCACGATGGGCGGGGATATAGCACAGCACGCCTATTGCGTGAGCGTTATGGTTATACTGGCGAGTTGCGCGCCGTGGGTGATATCGGTCAAGATCAGGCTTATTATCTGGCACAAGTTGGTTTTGACAGCTTCGCCCCTCACGATGAAACGCGGGTGGCGGGTGTCTTGCGCGGTTTGCAAGACTTCTCAGATGGCTATCAAAGCACTTGGGCTCGTCCACTCCCCTATTTCTTACGCCGTCACGAAAAGCCGTGACATTTGTAAAAAAACAACAACTTTGCCCCCAAGATGATAATTTTTGCGCTCAAAGTGTTGTGTATAGGATACGTTTCGCGGCGCGCCCGAATTGACAAGGGTAGAGCCCAAAACCTATATTGGCCGCTAACTGCATAACAACAGTTTGGCAATGCCCTGTCTTTGCAGTGAGCGGGTTCTAGGCGCATCGCTAACACTCCTTAAATAAACAAGAGGCATATCGGATGAAAACTTCGAACAAATTGAAATTGACTAGCCTTGCTGGTGCGATGCTGGTAGCACTGCTGTCCGCACAAGCTCACGCTGTTAAGCCAGGCTACTTGGCCGATCAAGGCACCGATAGCGTGGTTCGCAACAGCTACAACGAATGCTGGCGCACCAGCGCATTCGACAAAGCCACCAACGGCTTGGTTGAGTGCGGTGATGCCGAGAAAAAAGCGGCTCCAGTGAAAAAACTGGTGAAAGAAAAAGTGTCTTTGAGCGCAGAAGTGCTGTTTGACTTCAACAAATCCACCTTGCGCGCTGATGGCCGTAAAGCCGTTGATCCTGTGATTGCCAAAATCAAAAGCAATGGCGCTGATTTGCAAGCGGTTGAAGTGGTTGGTCACACTGACTACTTGGGTTCCGATTCCTACAACAAAGCACTGTCCGAGCGTCGTGCTAATGCTGTGAAAAACTACCTGGTGGCCGGTGGTATTCCTGCAGATCGCGTGACTTCGGTTGGTAACGGTGAATCCGAAGCCAAGATGACCAAAGAGTGCCAAGCGAAATTCAAAAAACGTGCTGACCTGATTGCCTGCTTGGCACCAGATCGCCGCGTTGATGTTGAAATCTCCGCTATGCGCGAAGAAGCTGCAAAATAATCGACTGATTATTGCCCGCTTCACCACCCCGTCCCACTGGACGGGGTTTTTTATTGCTTCGATGCAGCATACAATCTGAGCCTTTCTCCCCGTGGCGTAATTTTTCTGATGCAGGTCTATTCTGGTTCTTCTTCTGCTATCGCCATCCCACCCTGTGCTTTGACGATTGGCAATTTCGATGGTGTGCACTTGGGGCATCAGGCGATGTTGGCACATTTGCGTGAGGCAGCGCATCGGCGAGGGTTGCCAACCGCCTTACTGACCTTTGAGCCACTCCCGCGTGAATTGTTTACCCCACTCGACCCGCCCGCCCGCCTCACCACCCTGCGTGATCGTTTAGCGCGGTTAGAGGCCATTGGCTTGGTGGATTATGTGATTGTGCAACGTTTTAATCGTGCTTTTGCAGCCCTCAGCCCACAGGCTTTTATTGAGAAAATGCTGTGCCAACAGTTACACACGCGTTATCTGTTGATTGGTGATGATTTTCGCTTTGGGGCGAAACGTGAAGGTGACTTTAGCTTACTCGCCGCACAACCTTCTTTTGAAACAGAAGCCATGCCAACCTTGGCACTAGAAGGTGAGCGAGTCTCAAGTTCGCTGGTGCGACAGGCATTGCAACAGGGCGATTTGGTATTGGCAAAACGCTTATTGGGCGCGGATTACCAGATTTCTGGTCGGGTGATCCACGGTAAGAAACTGGGCCGTACCCTCGGCTTCCCAACGGCAAATGTCAATTTGTTGCATCGCAAACCCGCATTGCAAGGGGTGTTTGTGGTGGAAGCAGAAACCACTTTCGGCTGTTTACGCGGGGTCGCAAGTTTAGGATTAAACCCCACCGTGACCTCTGCTATCTCGCCACGTCCAGACTATCACCTAGAAGTCCATTTCTTTGATTTTGCAGAAGATTTATATGGGCAACGCATCACCGTCCGCTTTTTGTCTAAGTTGCGTGATGAAGAAAAATACGACAGCCTAGAACAGCTGGTTGCCCAAATTACTCGCGATGCTGCTGCCGCTCGCGCCTTTTTCCATTGATCAATTGATGTACGAGAGCCCGCATGAGCCTTGATTACCGTAAAACTGTAAACCTACTTGATACGCCTTTTCCGATGCGTGGCGATTTAGCCAAGCGTGAACCCAACTGGTTAGCGCAATGGCAACAACAACAGCGTTATCAAAAGCTGCGTCAACATGCAGCAGGACGGCCTAAATTTATCCTGCACGATGGCCCACCCTATGCCAACGGTGATATCCACATTGGCCATGCCGTGAATAAAATTTTGAAAGACATGATTGTGCGTTCAAAAACCCTTTCGGGTTTTGATGCCCCTTATGTCCCCGGCTGGGATTGCCACGGTTTGCCGATTGAACATCAAATCGAAAAATTGGTGAAAGGCGATAAAACAGCTGTTGCTGCGGCACCAACCATTCACGCCAAAATCGTTGAATACCGCCAAGCTCACGGTTTAGATGCCAAAGCAACTGATTTGCCAGCATCGTTTATCCGTGAGTTATGTCGTGATTACGCCGCAATTCAAATTGAGCGGCAGAAAAAAGACTTTATCCGCCTCGGTGTATTAGGTGAATGGGACAACCCCTATCGCACCATGAGTTATCACTCAGAAGCCGGAGAGATTCGTGCCTTAGGGCAGTTGTTTGCACAGGGCTATTTATTCAAAGGCCTGAAGCCGGTGTATTGGTGTTTTGACTGTGGTTCGGCATTGGCAGAAGCAGAGGTCGAATACCAAGACAAACACTCCCCGACTATCGATGTCGGTTTTCCTTGCGCGGAACCAGAAAAACTAGCACAGGCTTTTGGTTTAGCGGCACTACCTGCTGAAAAAACCGCCTATATGGTGATTTGGACAACCACACCGTGGACGATCCCAGCAAACCAAGCGTTAAATGTGCATCCTGAATTTGACTATGTGTTGTTGGACACAGAACGTGGTTTAGTGGTGGTCGCGGCAGAGTTGGCAGCGTCTGCGTTAAAACGCTTTGGCTTGGAAGGCGAGGAAATCGCCCGTTGTAAAGGCGCGGCCCTCGATCATTTACGTTTCCAACATCCTTTCTATGACCGCACTTCGCCAGTGTTCACAGGTGATTATGTGACATTAGATGCCGGTACCGGTGTGGTGCACAGCGCGCCAGCTTATGGCCTAGAGGATTTTGACTCCTGCCGTAAACACGGAATGAGCAATGATGAGATTTTAAATCCAGTAACCAGCAACGGTACCTACGCCAGCCAATTACCCTTTTTCGGTGGTCAACACATTTGGCAGGCCAATCCGCAGATTATCGAAAAACTGCGCGAAGTCGGTTGTTTATTCTCGGCGGAAAAAATTGAGCACAGCTATCCGCACTGCTGGCGCCATAAAACCCCTGTGGTCTATCGTGCAACGACACAGTGGTTTGTTGGGATGGATAAACAGGTAGAAGGTCGTTCACTGCGTGAACGCGCGCTGCAAGGGGTAGAAAATACCGCTTTCTTCCCAGCATGGGGACAAGCCCGTTTACACGCGATGATCGCAAATCGCCCTGATTGGTGTGTGTCGCGTCAACGTAACTGGGGGGTGCCCATTCCGTTCTTTTTACATAAAGAAACGGGGCAACCCCATCCAAACACCCTCGCTTTACTGGAAGAAGTCGCCAAGCGGGTTGAACAAGGTGGTATTAACGCATGGTTTGAACTCGATCCTAAAGAACTACTCGGTGACGAAGCAGCACAATACGACAAAATGCGCGACACTTTGGATGTGTGGTTTGATTCTGGCACCACCCATTACCATGTCTTGCGTGGCACCCATGCCGAGCATCTGACCTACCCTGCTGATCTCTACCTCGAAGGGTCAGACCAACACCGAGGGTGGTTCCACTCGTCGTTATTGACCGGTTGCGCCATGGATGGTCGCCCACCTTACGACCAGCTGTTAACCCACGGTTTCGTAGTCGATGGTCAAGGCCGTAAAATGTCGAAGTCGATGGGGAATGTGGTTGCACCGCAAAAGGTCAATGACTCGCTTGGTGCGGATATTTTGCGTTTGTGGACCGGCGCGACGGACTATTCTGGCGAATTGGCAATTTCCGACACGATTCTCAAAGGCGTGACGGACAGCTATCGCCGCCTGCGTAACACGCTGCGTTTCTTATTGGCCAACTTATCTGATTTTTCTCCCGCAACCGATGCCGTGGCCATCGAGCAGATGCTAGACATCGACCGTTACGCACTGGTGCGCGCCAAACAGCTCTCTGAGCGTATCACGGGCGATTACTACCCACGCTATGCCTTCCACTTAGCAGTACAAGAAATTGTTGGCTATTGCTCAGAGGATTTAGGTGCGTTCTACCTCGACATCCTGAAAGACCGCCTCTATACCACCCAAGCCAACAGTGTGGCACGCCGTAGCGCACAGACGGCGCTGTGGCACATCACCCGCAGCCTATTGCTGCTGGTGGCACCTATTCTCTGCTTTACCGCAGATGAAGCGTGGGCAGTGTTAACGGGTGATGAGGAAGACAGCACGCTGTACCACACATGGCACGATATTCCACAACCAGCCGATGCCGAACAGTTAGCACAGGTTTGGCCTTTGGTACGTGCGGTGCGCGCAGCAGTGAACAAAGAAATCGAAGCACAGCGCGAGGCGGGTAAGGTCGGTTCATCATTGCAAGCTGAGGTCACACTTGTTGCCCCTGCTGCCGAATATGCCGCCTTAGCCACCTTGGCCGACGATCTCAAATTTGCTTTGATCGTGTCGCACACCCAACTGCTGGCAGGCGAGACCTTGCAAATCACCGTTACACCAACCAGCCACGAGAAATGTGAACGTTGTTGGCATCACACCGCTGATGTGGGACAACATGCCGAACATCCAACCTTGTGTGGTCGCTGTGTAAGCAATATCGCTGGCACAGGTGAGGTAAGAGCGCATGTCTGAGCTGCCCTCGGTAGCAACACCCCGTCAACCGCTACGCTGGTTCGGCGTGGCGGGGGTGTTATTGCTGTTAGATCAGGTGACCAAGCTGTGGTTTGACAGCCAGTTGCAATATGGTGAAGTGCGCGAGGTCATCCCGCATGTCTGGAATTGGACGTTGCTCTACAACCCCGGCGCTGCGTTTAGTTTCTTGGCAGATGCAGGCGGCTGGCAACGGCACTTTTTCACGCTATTGGCGCTTGCCGTGGCCGCCGTGTTGAGTTGGATGCTAGTCAAGGGTAAGCAAAGTCGCCTGATGGATGCCTCCTGTGCCTTGATTCTCTCAGGTGCCATCGGTAACTTGATTGACCGTGTGCTATATGGCCATGTGATTGATTTTATCCAGTGGTATTGGCAAGACTTCTATTGGCCAGCATTTAATATCGCAGATAGCGCCATCACCGTTGGTGCGGTATTGATGGTGTTAGATGGCTTCCGTTCTGGGAAAAATAAGGAATAAGGCGTGACAACTTCAATTATTCTGGCCAATCCCCGTGGCTTTTGTGCTGGCGTTGATCGCGCCATTGCAATTGTTGAACGGGCATTGGAACGCTTTGGTGCACCGATTTATGTGCGGCATGAAGTGGTGCACAACACCTTTGTGGTAGAAAACCTCAAGCAAAAAGGCGCTATTTTTATTGAGGATTTGGCAGAAGTACCAGAAGGATCCACGCTGATTTACTCAGCCCACGGAGTCCCTCTATCTGTCCGCCAACAGGCAGCTGAACGAGGTTTGCATGTGTTTGATGCCACCTGTCCTTTGGTGACCAAAGTGCATGTAGAAGTCAAAAAGATGCGTGAAGCCGGTTGTGAAATCATTATGATCGGTCATGCCGGCCACCCTGAGGTTGAGGGAACGATGGGGCAATCTGAGGGAGGCATGTATTTGGTTGAAACCGTGGCGGATGTGGCAGCTTTACAAGTCAACGATCCAAACCAATTAGCCTACGTCAGTCAAACCACCTTGTCTGTCGATGAAACGGCAGAAATTGTTGCCGCTTTGCGTGCACGCTTTGCGGCCATTCAAAGCCCGAAGAAAGACGATATCTGTTACGCCACACAAAACCGACAAGATGCGGTAAAAGCATTAACGCAGCAATGCGACATTGTGATTGTGGTTGGTTCACCGACCAGTTCAAATTCGAATCGTTTGCGTGAAGTCGCCGCCAGTCGCGGTGTAGCTGCCTATATGGTCGATCAGGCAGACGAATTACAAGCAGAGTGGTTTGTCGGTAAACACTCGATTGGATTGACTGCAGGGGCCTCTGCGCCTGAGGTCTTAGTGCAATCAGTGATTGCGCGGATGCAAAGCTTGGGCGTTGCGCAGATTACAGAATTGGATGGTGTCGAAGAAAACACCGTATTTGCACTACCAGCAGGATTACGCGAGGCATAAAAAAACCCGCCAGAAGGCGGGTTTTTCTCATGTCTGGAAAAGCTTAGGCAGTCTGAATATTGGAAGCCTGTTTTCCCTTAGGGCCTTGAGTCAGCTCGAAAGAAACACGTTGGCCTTCTTTCAGCGTTTTAAAGCCGTTCATGTTGATTGCCGAAAAGTGGGCAAACAGATCTTCACCACCGTCATCCGGAGTGATAAAACCATAACCCTTAGCGTCGTTAAACCATTTGACGGTACCAGTTGCCATTTGAAACTTCCTATCAATACAAAAACAGGGCGGTGGGATCCCCAAATAACACAGGTTAGAGCAGCATAAAAAGGGCAAGCCCTGTTTGTGTTGCAGACCTCATGCAATCCACCTGTGGGACGTTGTACGCGACTCTTGCCAGCCCGTCAAGTCATTGTGCATGATAATTTTGTGATTCCCCCGCAATCCCTTGAAAACAGGCAATATAAGGCCAAGATTGAAACTCGATCAGACAGGAAAGCAGTACGATGTCTAACCCACAATATCAAGACAATGTTGGCCTTGCGCCAGAAAAACAAAAACTACGACCACCACCGATGTATAAAGTGTTGTTGTTGAACGACGATTACACCCCTATGGACTTTGTGGTACAGGTTTTGCAGGAAATCTTTCATTTGGATCGGGAACGTGCCACACGTGTCATGCTCCAAGTCCATAATGAAGGCAGCGGTGTTTGCGGTGTGTTTACACGTGACATTGCAGAAACTAAGGTGATGCAGGTGCATGAAAGTGCACGCGCCCATCATCATCCCCTTAAATGCGTCATGGAGGAAAACAAATGATCGCCCAAGAACTGGAAGTCAGCCTGCATATGGCCTTCATGGACGCTCGGCAAAAACGCCATGAGTTCATCAGTGTGGAACATCTACTGTTGGCCATGCTAGATAACCCCTCGGCTGCGGATGTGCTGCGGGCATGTGGGGCTAATCTTGAGCAGATGCGGCAACAACTGACTCAATTTATCGAAGAACACACCCCGAAAGTGGAAGGGGATGATGAGGTAGAAACTCAACCCACCTTGGGTTTCCAACGCGTTATCCAACGTGCCATTTTGCATGTGCAATCCTCCGGCAAAAAAGAAGTGACCGGTGCCAATATTTTGGTCGCCATTTTTGGCGAGAAAGATTCACATGCAGTGTACTTCCTGCATCAACAAAACATCAGCCGTCTGGATGTGGTGAACTTTATTGCTCATGGTGTGAGTAAACAAAAATCCCCTCCGCCGGCCGAATCGCGCAACCACGACGATAACGAGCAAGAACAAGAAGGCAGCAGCAGCAACAGCCCGCTCGATGCCTATACGCAAAACCTCAACCAACAGGCGTTAGCAGGCAAAGTAGACCCACTGATTGGTCGCGATCACGAAGTCGAGCGCGTGATTCAAGTGTTGTGCCGTCGGCGCAAGAACAATCCTTTGCTGGTTGGTGAGGCAGGGGTCGGTAAAACCGCGATTGCCGAGGGTTTAGCGCGCCGTATCGTGCGTAACGAAGTGCCTGACGTATTACGTGAGGCAGTGGTCTATTCGCTCGATATGGGCGCATTGCTGGCCGGCACGAAGTATCGCGGTGATTTTGAACAACGTCTGAAGCAAGTGATTAAACAGCTGACGGAAGACGAAAACGCCATTTTGTTCATCGATGAGATTCATACCCTGATTGGAGCTGGTGCAGCGTCAGGTGGCACACTCGATGCCTCTAACTTGTTAAAGCCTGCTTTATCCAGCGGCCTGCTGCGTTGTATTGGCGCAACAACATATAACGAATACCGTGGCATCTTTGAAAAAGATAACGCGCTCTCCCGCCGTTTCCAAAAAATTGATGTTGTCGAACCCACAGTGGAACAAACCATTCAGATTCTCAAAGGACTGAAATCGCGTTTCGAAGCCCATCATGGGGTGAAATATACCGCGTCGGCCTTGAGTTCGGCAGCAGAGTTATCGGCACGGTATATCAACGATCGTCATTTGCCAGATAAAGCCATTGACGTGATTGATGAAGCGGGCGCCGCACAAAAAATCTTGCCTAAGTCACGGCAGAAGAAAGTGATTTCAAAGCATGAGATTGAAGAAATCATTTCTAAAATTGCGCGTATTCCAGCAAAAACCATCTCAAGTGATGACCGCAACACCCTGAAAACACTTGAGCGTGATCTTAAATCGGTGGTCTTTGGACAAGACAAGGCGATTGAAGCCTTATCATCGGCCATCAAAATGTCACGGTCTGGATTGGGCAATCCAAGCAAACCGATTGGAGCATTCTTGTTTAGTGGCCCAACTGGGGTCGGTAAAACGGAAGTGGCCAAACAGCTGGCGTATATCTTGGGCGTGGAGCTACTACGCTTTGATATGTCAGAGTACATGGAACGCCACGCGGTCAGCCGGTTGATTGGTGCCCCCCCCGGCTATGTTGGGTTTGAACAAGGTGGCTTGTTGACTGAACAAATTACCAAACATCCTTACTCAGTATTGTTGTTGGATGAAATTGAAAAAGCCCATCCAGACATCTTCAACATCCTGTTGCAAGTGATGGACCACGGTACATTAACCGACAACAATGGCCGTAAAGCCGATTTCCGCAACGTGATTATTATCATGACCACCAACGCTGGGGCGGAAAGCCTATCTAAAGCCACCATCGGCTTTACTAACAGTCGTGCGGTCGGTGATGAGATGGTTGATATTAAGCGTCTGTTTACACCCGAATTCCGCAACCGCCTAGATGCGATTATCTCGTTCCGGATGTTGGATGAAGAAATTATTCTGCGAGTGGTAGACAAATTCTTGATGCAGCTTGAGCAGCAATTGGCAGAGAAGAAAGTGGATATTCACTTCTCAGACAAACTCAAACGCTATCTGGCACAGAAAGGTTTTGATCCACAGATGGGCGCACGGCCAATGGCGCGTTTAATTCAAGACTCGTTACGCAAAGCTTTGGCTGATGAGCTGTTGTTTGGTCGTCTGGTAGGCGGAGGTGAAGTCACCGCAGATTTGGATGACAACGAACGGGTGATTTTGCACTTCCCCGAAGCACCACAGTCAGCAGCACCCTCGGTGGAAGAAGCAGCCATCTAACGCAACACAAGCGCAACAAAAAAGCCCACCAATTGGTGGGCTTTTTTGCTGTCTGGCGAATTAAGCAGAGGCTTTTTTCGCTGGCAGTTTTTCTTTGATACGAGCGGATTTACCGGAACGGTCACGCAGGTAGTACAGTTTGGCGCGACGCACATCACCACGGCGTTTCACTTCGATGCTTGCCACCAGCGGGGAGTAAGTTTGGAAGGTACGCTCAACGCCTTCGCCGGAGGAGATTTTACGCACGATAAAGGCGCTGTTCAGGCCACGGTTGCGTTTTGCAATCACCACGCCTTCGTAAGCCTGCAGACGCTCACGGTTGCCCTCTTTCACCTTCACTTGCACGATCACGGTGTCACCGGGGGCAAATTCAGGGATGGTTTTACCCAAACGAGCGATTTCTTCTTGTTCCAGTTGCTGAATCAAGTTCATGTTTTCAGTCCTTTTTTGTGGAATCTTGTTCCTGCTGATACTGTGCCAGCAGCCGAGATTCCTGTTTACTTAAAGTGCGTGCTAACAACAAATCAGGCCGTCGTTCTGCTGTACGTCCAAGCGATTGTTTTAATCGCCATTGGGCAATAGCAGCGTGATTGCCTGACAATAAAACTTCGGGCACAGCTTCCCCGTTGTACACTTCGGGGCGCGTGTAGTGTGGGCAGTCGAGTAGACCGCTGGCAAAAGAGTCTTGCTCTGCCGACTGATTGTCGTTAAGCACACCAGGCAGACGCCGCAAAATGGCATCCATTAACACCATGGCTGGCAGTTCCCCTCCCGACAACACATAGTCACCGATAGAAATTTCTTCATCGACATCTTGTGCAATCAAGCGTTCATCTACCCCCTCATAGCGCCCTGCCAATAGAATCAAACTCGGCAAAGTGGCCAGTTGGCACACCTTACTGTCTGTCAGCGGTTTACCTTGGGGAGAGAGATACACTACATGGGATTGTGCCGCAGTGGCGGCATATTGCCGTGCACGAGCAGCTTCAATCGCTTGATGTAATGGGTCTACCATCATCACCATCCCTGGCCCACCCCCATAAGGGCGATCGTCGATGGTGCGGTAGTTATCATGCGCGAAATCACGCGGATTCCAGCTATGGAATGACCAAATTTTTTGTTCTAGCGCGCGACGGGTAATTCCATGCGCGGTAATCGCGTCGAACATCGCTGGAAACAGCGTAATGACATCAATGTGCATCGAGGTTTCGCCAATCAATAATCAGCTTGCCAATCGACGACGATAGTGCCCGCTTGGATATCGACTTCTAGTACATAAACAGCAACAAAAGGAATCATGATTTCTTGTTGTTCACTGTCTTCAAGCACTAGAACATCATTTGCGCCGGTTTCAAACAGCCGTGTGACCTTACCTAAGGTTTGACCCTCGCGGTTAATCACACTCAGGCCGATTAAATCTGCCCAATAAAACTCACCTTCCTCTGCGGCAGGCAATGCAGCACGTGGAATGGCAATCAAAGAACCCCGCAAGGCAAAAGCCTGATCGCGGTCGTTGATGCCTTCTAGCTGTGCTACGACGGCTTTCGGCTGAACAGCCCCGTCGAGAAAGGTATAGCGTTGCCATTGGCCGGGTTGACCTAACCACCATTCTGGGTAGTCGAATAAGCTGTCTGCGTATTCGGTTTCAGCGTGGATTTTGAGCCAACCGCGCACACCAAATGCACCGGAGACATAGCCCATGACGACCATGTCTGTATCAGGTGCTGGATTTTTCATCATCTGTGCTGTCATGCCGAATTAGGCAGCAGCTTTCTTTTCAAACTCTTTGACGATTTTGGCAGCAGAGTCAGACAACTGTGCGCCAACACCGAGCCAGTAGTTCAGGCGATCGAGAGCGATACGAGTACGTTCTTGTTTCTCGTTAGCGACAGGGTTGTGGAAACCGATGCGCTCGATAAAACGACCATCACGACGGCTGCGAGAGTCAGCGACGATGATGTTGAAGAAAGGACGATCTTTAGCACCGCCACGGGCAAGACGAATTACGACCATTTTTCAAAACCTTCCAAAAACCGATTGCGTAAAAGCCGAACATTCTACACAGAAAGTCCGGCTGCCGGCAAACGATGTTCGCACAATTAGTCCTCAATCAAGACCTTAGTGACCCAAGTCAGGGCACGATCTTCTGGATGAGGGTCGATTTTGAAGCCTAATTTACCCATTAGCTTCAACATGCCTTTGTTATTGGCCAACACTTCGCCGTACATGATTTTCAAGCCCTGCTGGCGTGCAGCGTCAAATAGACGCTCCATCATAATCACGCCAATACCGCGCCCTTGCCAATCATCGCCAACCACCAGCGCAAATTCACATGACTCATTGTCTGGATTCATAAAGTAACGCGAGGCTGCTAACTGTTGCGTTTTGCCCTCAATAGTCGCCACCATCGACAGCGCCATCTCACGGTCGTAGTCCAACTGGGTGAAGCGTACCAACACCGGACGCGACAATTCTTTAATGCTCGACATATAGCGATTAAAGCGGCTTTCCTCTGACAAGCTGCGTACAAACTCCTGCTGCATATCGGCATCTTCTGGACGCATCGGGCGGATCATCACTTCGGTTCCATCACGCAAGGTCATGTATTCCACTAAATCAGTGGGGTACGGCATGATGGCCATATGACCGTAGCGACGGCGGTTGCCTTGTGGCGCACGAACAATAATTCGTGCATCCAATGCTAAAACCCCCTGTTCGTCGGCAATCAGCGGGTTAATTTCCATTTCATAAATGGCGGGCAATTCACACACCATTTCCGACACTCGCAACAAAGTCGCTTTTAGTGCCTCGCGGTCGATAGCAGGCATGTTCTTGAAACTGCCGAGGATACGATTCACGCGAGTGCCATCAATCATGCTGTTGGCCAAGTAATCATTCAGCGGTGGCAAGGACAATTTGCGATCGTCTAATGCTTCTGCCGCAATACCCCCTGCGCCGAAGGTCAATACTGGGCCGAAGGTATTGTCATGGGTACAGCCCAACATCAGTTCACGACCGTATGGGCGTTTTACCATCGGTTGCACCATGATGCCGTTGATGTTGGCATTCGGCATTTTTTCACGGGCACGTTCAATAATCGCGCTGAACATGGCACGCAATGCAATTTCTGTGCGGATATTCAGCTCGACACCGCCGACATCCGATTTATACAAAATATCGGGTGAGTCAATTTTCAACACCACTGGATAGCCGAAGGTTTGTGCCAATTCCACTGCTTCATCAGCCGTCCGTGCCAAACGGGCTGGATTGGTTGGAATGTGGAAGGCTTCTAGCACCATCTTCGATTCAATCTCACTCAATACCTCACGCCCTTGGTTCATTGCGGTTTCGATAATCTCGCGGGCAGCATGGATATTCGGTGGGGTCGCTTCTTCTTTGAGTGGTCCGGGGGTTTGTAATACCAACTGTTGGTTATGATGGAAGGCTGCCAAAGCACGGAACACTTCAATAGCAAATTCAGGCGTCCGGAAATGGGCAATTTTTTCACGGCTGAACACTTCGCGACTGGCTGCCACACGGGCATCGCCTAACCATGACATAAACAGCGGTTTTTGAATTTCTTTTTGCAGGCTGGCCATCAACTCAGCGGTGGCGAGATGATCTGTACCTGCTTGAGGGGTAAAGATCACCAAGATGCCATCGACGTTTGGATCTTGTGCCGCCACTTTGACTGCGGTACGGAAACGGGCAGGGCTGGCATCACCGATGATGTCGATTGGATTACCCCGCGACCAATCTCGCGGCATCTCGTGATCGAGTTGGGCGAGGGTTTCAGGACTGAGTTGAGCCAGCGGTACGCCGTTGGAAATGGCACTGTCTGCCGCCAAAATACCGGGGCCAATACCATTGGTCACAATCGCAATGCGACCACCTTGCGTACGATAATTGGCCGCCAGCACACGGGCGGCAGTAAATAATTGGGCAATGGTATTCACCCGCAGCACACCGGCGCGGGCCAAAGCCATATCAAATACGTCAGCATCATCAATCAGATGGCTCGATTCGGTGATACCGTTGAGGTGGGCATCACTGCGTCCCGATTTAATCACCACCACAGGTTTACTGCGCGCAGCGGCGCGTAGCGCACTCATAAAGCGGCGGGCATCATGGATATGATGGGTGTGAATCAAAATCCCCTGCGTGTTATGGTCGGCCACCAGATAATCGAGGATTTCACCAAAGTCGATATCCGACCCTTCCCCCATCGACACCACACTTGAAAAGCCCATTCCTTTGGCATCAGCCCAATCGAGCATGGCGGTACACAACGCGCTGGATTGTGCCACTAAAGCTAGGTTGCCACTCTTGACACGGCCAGCGTAGTTACTTGCGTTCATGCCAATGATCGGACGCATCAAGCCCAAGGTATTGGGACCGAGGACACGAATACCATATTTGCGTGCGCTGGCAACGGTTTCTTCGATCACTTCGGCTTCAAGCGGCTCAAAGTCGCCAAACTCTTTCACCAAAACAACGGCTTTGACCCCTTTTTTACCACAGTCTTTCACCACCGCTGGCCAAGTGCGGACTGGCGTAGCAAACACCGCCAAATCAACTGGCCCTTCGATCATCCGCACCGAAGACACCGCAGCAATACCCGCCACCAACTTGCGGTTGAGGTTAACTGGGTAGAGCTTGCCTTTGTAGCCAGAGACTAAGATGTTGGAAAAAATGGCCTGACCAATCGATCCGGCGGTGTCGCTGGCACCCACCACTGCAACCGCTTTTGGCGCAAACAGAGGGGTGAGATAGTGAGGTTTCATGATGTTTATTCCCGTATGAAGGTGGCTGGGGTGCGGGTTGCGTGTCCAGCCAAGTTTTTCGATTGTGCAATGCAGCAATTATGCGCTGAAAATAGAATTGATCACAAAAATGAATACCGCTTTGCCGGCTTTTGCCTAGCCGTGTTGTCGCTTTTTTGCTATGTTTGACCGCTTTATTTCGTCTTATTCCGCACATCGATACGTCGTCTGGCGGCATTTCAGGAGCTTCTTCATTATGAGCAAACGCGTTGTCACGCTCGCCCACTACTACACCACTCCCGAGATTCAAGGCATGGCCGACAAGGTGGGTGACAGTTTGGAACTCTCGCTCTTTGCCCGCGATGCCCAAGCAGACATCATTGTGTTTGCTGGCGTGCGTTTTATGGCGGAGACCGCCAAAATCTTGAACCCGCAAGCCGAAGTGATCTTGCCGGATGCAGGTTCCACGTGTTCTTTGGTGACACAAACCGATGTCAATGCCTTACGCGCTTGGCGTGAAAGACATGGTGATTATGTTCATGTCTCGTATATCAATTCTTCTGCCGAACATAAAGCTTTATCCGACTGGATTGTGACTTCACGCAATGTTGACGATATCATTGCGCATTTGTATGCCGAAGGGAAAAAAGTCATTTTCTCACCTGACCGCAATATGGGCGCCTATTTGAATTATCAATATGGGTATGATATGCCTTTGTGGAGTGCGGTTTGTGAAGTTCACGACAAATTTAATGAAGCAGCCTTACAAGCCGCTTTTACGGAAGTCGAAGGTCCGTATTCTTTAATTGCCCACCCAGAGAGCCCCTTGCCTGTGCTGAAACAAGCGCACTATGTCGGTTCAACCTCTGGTATGTTGAATTGGGTAAAAGCCTATCAAGGTGCGGTGACAGCACCGATTTTTGTCGCCACCGAAGATGGTATTTTGTTCAATATGAGCCAAGCACGCCCTGACCTAGATTTGCGCCAAGCGCCGATTTACGCTGGTTGTCAGTGCAATTCCTGTCCTTACATGAAGATGAATACCATCGAAGCGGTGCGTCGGGCACAAGCAGGTGAGGGCACACGGATTGATTACCTCAGCGCTGAACAGATGGATGCGGCCCGATTGCCAATTGAGCGTATGCTGGAGTTCAGCCAGCGCTATTACGCCTAACAGAGCAAAACATGAATATCTTAATTAGCAATGATGACGGTTACTTTGCACCCGGTATTGCTGCGTTGGCCGAGGCGATGCAAGCCTTTGGCCATGTTACCGTGGTGGCACCGGAGCGTGACCGCAGTGGCGCCAGCAACTCATTGACCTTAGATCGCCCGTTGTCGTTGCGTAAAGCTCCCAATGGGTTTTTCTACGTCAATGGCACCCCCACCGATTGCGTGCATTTGGCTGTCACGGGGATGTTGGATCATCTGCCAGACCTCGTGCTGTCGGGGATCAACCACGGTGCCAATATGGGAGATGACACGCTGTATTCCGGTACTGTCGCAGCGGCAACCGAAGGATTTTTACTCGGCGTGCCGTCAATTGCGCTATCACTGACCGGCAAACCTGGTGAGCATCTGTCTTCGGCAGTCGAAATTGCCTCTCGCTTGGTGCGGCGCATCCAAAATCGGCCACTCCCTGCACCAGTGTTGTTGAATGTCAATGTGCCAGATCGACCGTGGCAGGATATTCAAGGGGTGGAAATCACCCGTTTGGGCCGTCGTCATCATGCCGAGCCCGTGATCAAAACACAGAACCCGCGTGGTGAAACAGTCTATTGGGTGGGGCCGGTAGGCAGTGCTCAGGACGCAGGCCCAGGGACAGATTTCCATGCAAATGCAGCTGGAAAAATTTCAATTACTCCGTTGCAAATTGACCTAAGCGCCTACGCGCAATTAGCAACACTTGAGGCATGGTGGGATGAATCTGATTCGTAATGGTATTGGCATGACATCAGAGCGCACACGGTTGCGCATGATTGAACGACTGCGCGACCGAGGAATACAAAATGAACAGGTACTACAAGCCATGTTCAATATTCCACGTCATGTCTTCGTTGAACCTGCGCTAGCAAGTCGTGCTTATGATGATGCTGCCTTACCATTGGGACAAGGACAGACCATTTCTCAGCCCCATACCGTGGCGCGAATGAGTGAGTTGTTGTTGGCGTCTCCGCTGAAACCGCGCAAGGTATTAGAAATTGGTACGGGTTGCGGCTATCAAACCAGTATTTTGTCCTGCTTAGTGGATGAGGTTTTCTCTGTCGAACGACTGGGGACATTGTTAGAGCGCGCCCGTGCCAACCTAAAAGCCCTCAACATTCGCAATGCCCGTTTGGCTCATGCCGATGGTCAAGCCGGTTTGATTGAGGCCGCACCCTATGATGCGATTTTAGTCACAGCGGCCAGTCGTGATGTGCCAGCGGCTTTATTGACCCAATTAAAACCCCAAGGGCGAATTATCATGCCGTTGGGGGATGCCACACAGCAGCATTTATGGGTGATTGAAGAGATAGACCGCCAACAACGTCGCACCCGTTATGATCCAGTTCGCTTTGTGCCCCTATTAGCGGGACGTGGCTAGGGTTCCCTGCGGCTTTGTGACACACAAGCCGCCAGTAGCGCATAAAACAACCCTATTATCCAGCGTATTGCGCCAGTGATGGGCTGACGCTGAAACCCTCCCCAGCAGTCAGTTGGGGAAGATGTCATTCAGGATGATTTTGCATGTCTTTTTTCCCTTCTCGTCATCTTATGCGATGCCTACCTGTGGTGGTAATCGGGCTGTCTGCTTGTTCAAGTTTGGTGCAAGAGCCCGCCCCAATCGTGCATAAAAATCGCCCAGGGATGGAAACTTCTCCTGTGGTTGCCACACCGTTACCGATACCGAGCCAAAGTGCAGCAACCGTTTATCAACCGCCGCCCTCTGGCCAAATACAAGTCCTCTCCGCACCACCGGCAGCACCACTGCGTACCCCCCCTCAACCGCCGGTCAAACCTATTGTGCCAACCACACCGGTTGCTGTCGCCAAGCCAACGCTGGGTGAAGATGAGCTGCCGCCAGAAACCTATGTCGTCAAGGCAGGGGACAACCTATTTCGTATTGCTTTAAACAATGGCTTGGGCTATCGCGAGCTGGCCGAATTAAACGGTATTGCCGATCCAGCCGAGATCAAAGTGGGTCAAGTGTTGCGTTTGCGAAACAACCAAGAACTCTTTAATCAAGCCCGTCCGGTGGTGGATCACGCTAAACCCCCTGCGGTTGCTGTCAGCGAACCTTCTGCTGTGCCAAGCAGTCGTACAGGGCAACAGAGTGAGACACAAAAGACCTATCCAAAAGCAGTGAAACAGCCGTATTCTGCCCAAGCAGCAGCTCAGGTTGGCGAAAAAGCGGAAGGCAAAGCAATGAGCCCAGCGAAGCCAACCGAAGTGGCCAAAGCAGAAAAACCGGCAGAGAAGACTGCCGCAGAAAAACCCTCGGCAGCGGTAAGTAGCAGTAAAGTTGCCGAGGCAAAAACCGATAGTAAAACAGAACAAAAAGATTCAAAATCACTTGAAAAAGAGAAAAACACCAGCACTACTACTAAAGCCGAAGTCGCACCCGGCAACTTGAATGCAGAATGGATTTGGCCGGTGCAAGGCAAGTTAATCGCCTCGTTTAATGAAAACAATAAAGGCATTGATATTGCAGGGAAAAGTGGCCAGCCTGTGTATGCAGCAAATTCGGGCAAAGTGGTGTATAGCGGAACCGGTTTACGTGGCTATGGTAAGTTAATCATCATTAAACACGATAAAACCTTCCTCTCCGCTTACGCACACAACCGTCATTTGCTGGTCAAAGAAGGCGACGATGTGAAGAAGGGCCAGAAAATTGCAGAGATGGGGAATACGGACGCTGATCAGGTAAAACTGCATTTTGAAATCCGCCGGTTTGGCAAGCCGGTCGACCCTATCACCTATCTGGGCAAGCCATAGCCAAGTGTGGAAACATCGACGTTTCCCGCTGGCAAGATGATGGACTTACGAGGGGGAAACATCATGAAAACCGAGGCAATAGCATACGCTGAAGAACAAGAAGCCTTTGATACTGCATTGTTGACAGCCGACGATGTCGCTGCGGATGCGTTGATCGACACAGCGGCGTTAGAAGTAGATAACGCCCTGTCCGATCAAGAAGAGGTCACGCGGGTGGCGTATGAGGACAGCGCAGATGTCACACAGATTTATCTGAATGATATCGGCGCCAATGCTTTGCTCAGCCCAGAAGAAGAGCGCGATTTATCACGGCGAGCTCATCAAGGCGATCATCAAGCCCGACAAAAGATGATCGAACACAATTTGCGTTTGGTGGTCAACATCGCTAAACACTATGTCAACCGTGGTTTAGCGTTGTTGGATCTGATTGAAGAAGGCAATATTGGCTTGATGCATGCCTTAGATAAATTCGATCCCGAGCGCGGTTTCCGCTTCTCCACTTACGCCACATGGTGGATTCGACAATCGATTGAGCGTGCCATCATGAATCAATCGCGCACCATTCGCTTGCCGGTTCATGTCATTAAAGAACTCAATACCTACTTACGCGCCAGTCGCCATTTCGAGGCACAAGAAGGGCGAGAGCCGACAGTAGAAGAAATTGCCCATCTGGTCCATAAACCTGCAGAAGAAGTGCGGCGGGTGTTGAATCTGAATGAGCGGATGGCTTCGCTAGACGCACCACTGGATATCGACCCGATGCTCTCAATTGGCGAATCGATCCCAGATGAACAAGCCGAAGCGCCCGAAGACTTATTGCACAATGCTGAAATTGAACATTACGTCCAAGATTGGCTGCGGCAATTGACTGAAAAACAAAGGATGGTCATTGAACGCCGCTATGGGTTAAATGGCCATGACTTGAGTACCTTGGAAGAACTGGCCAGCAGTTTGAACCTTACCCGCGAGCGAGTCAGACAAATTCAAATTGAAGGACTCGAAAGCCTGCGCCGTATTTTGCGGAGGGGTGGGGTGTCGCGAGATATGTTGTTTTGATGATTGATTGAAGACTCATCAGCACAACCGTGTTTTGCAAGCAAAGGCAACGGGCACAAAGCGCGTTGCCTTTTATTTAATTCCAGGTTTAGATCAAAATTGCGTGCAGAAATGATTGCATTCTCCTCACAATAAGCGCACAATTTATTGGAAAGTCATAAAAATTAAGACGCTGCACTTTCCAGAGGAGACTGGCCTTGTTGAGCTGGATCAAGAACGGGCTGCAAAGCGGCCTGACTGCCTATATCACCCATTCTGACTGTATGTTGCACAATGTTGGCGACATGCACCCCGAATGTCCACAACGTTTGGTTGCGATTCGTGACCAACTGATGGCGTCACAAATTTTCGATAGCCTACATGAAGTCGAAGCGCCAGAAGTGACCGACGAGCAACTGGCTCGTGTGCATACCCCTCGTTACTTAGAATACCTCGAGATGAGCCAACCGCTCACCGGTACTTTTCGAGTCGATCCCGATACGGCATTAATGCCCAATACCCTGAAAGCGGCCCGACGTGCTGCCGGTGGGGTGGTGAAAGCGGTCGATATGGTGTGCCAAGGTCAAGCACCTAATGCATTCTGTGCCATTCGCCCACCGGGGCATCATGCCGAATCGTCAAAGGCGATGGGGTTTTGCTACTTCAATAACATCGCGGTTGGCATTCGTCATGCCTTAGCTGTTCATGGTTTGGAACGTGCCGCAGTGATTGATTTTGACGTCCATCATGGTAACGGCACAGAAGAAATTTTCCGTGACGATCCACAAGTGATGATGGCCTCGATTTTCCAACATCCTTTCTTCCCCTATTCCGGCGATGTGCCAATGGGGCCGAATATGGTCAACATCCCGATGAAAGCGGGCAGCACTGGGGCTGACTTCCGTGATGCAGTGATGGATGGATGGTTACCCCGTTTACGCGAATTCAAACCACAAATCTTGTTTATTTCTGCCGGTTTTGATGCCCACCGCGAAGACGATATGGGCATGATGGGATTGGTGGAAGCCGACTATGAATGGGTTACCCGTCAATTGTTGAAATTTGCAGATGAATACTGTGAAGGTCGGGTGGTGTCTGTGTTGGAAGGGGGCTACGACCTGTCAGCCCTTGGGCGCAGCGTAACGGCCCATGTCAGAGTATTAACCGACATTTAACGTCAAACGGGAGAACGCAGTTTCTCCCGTTTTTCTTTGCTTTTTCTTCATGACATAAATGAAAAATCAGCATGGTTTTATGTTGTTAGTGGTTTTGCTGCCGTTATTTCTGTTGGGGCTTGGGGCGGTGATGGCCGATTTACGCGACTGGCGAAACCATGAACAGCAACAGCAAAGCGCTTTGTTACAGCAAGCGAAGGCCGCGGCCCTTCACTATCTTATCGGGGGAATGACCAAATCAGAAGCCAGCCCCCCTGGTGATCCTATTCGCCCAGATACCTTACGGGGTTCTGGTTTATTTGAAGGTGAGCCTGATTCGATTATTGGCAGTATTGATGAAAGCTGTCCTCTTACCCCCGCCATCAATTTCTGTATTGGTGCGTTGCCGTGGCGACCATTAAGCCTGCCCCCTCCCTCCGCAAACCGTATGTTGTGGTACGCCACCTCCCGCGCATTGTTTAACTATCCCTCGCCCAATCTAAGCCGACTGAAAAACCACATTGAACAACAGCGTCTATTAAGCGTAATCGACCGCAATGGCCGTCATTATCAACATCTCGTCAGTGTCTTTATCCTCGCCGGTACCGCCTTACCACAGCAACAACGCCCCACTTTTCCTGCTGCTCAAACCCTGTTGCCAGATATCGCGCGACACTATCTCGAAAGCCTACCCGCTGCCAATCTAGGCCCACTGCCAGTGCTCACCAGTGGTGAAAAAAACTACCGCAGTCATCCACTACGCTTTACCAATGCCAGCAACGACCAATGGATTGCAATTGATGTCAACGAATTGGCCACTGCAATGGCCTCGCGGATCAGCCACGAATGGGCATGGCACTGGTTGAGGTTTGAAATTCAACGCAAAAGCAACCGGCCAAATTGTTTAGAGCCCGTTGATAACACGACACCGAGTTCGCTATGGCCAACTGATATTGCAACATTCAAAAAGGCTGCTGAGCGGTGGGGCACATTCTGTTACCCCTATGACCATAAAAGACCTTGGTTATCGAAGTGGGCAGATGAAGTCGCCAACATCGAATCGAATGGGCCACAGCTCACCCTGCAATTTCATCATTGCCCGCAGCTGAAATTTCGATGGCGGTGGGTAGCCGCAGCGGGGGCGTCCGCAGCGCACATTGAGCATCAAATTGAGTCGGTGAATGGAGCAGGGCAATGTCAACTCGTCAACGTGGTTTCACCTTAATTGAGCTGGCGATTGTGCTATCGCTACTGGGGCTATTGTTTACTTTACTCACACCGTGGCGTAGCTATTGGCAGTACCAAAAATATCGTGAAGCTGAACGCGGTTTAGAAGCCGCAATCGCAGCACTAGAAGCCCATTTGCTTTTACACCGTAGCCTACCTTGCGCAGCCAATGAGACTGGGGCAGAAGACTGTAGCAAAACGGCGGGAGAGCTACCGTGGCGAACACTCGGCTTACCTCGTTATGACCCGTGGCAACGACCTTGGCATTATCAGGTGGCAACCACGCTCATCAATGGTAAAGAAATCAGTGTGCAAACCGCTTCTGATATCGCTATTTCTGTGAAGGATGCTGAGGAAGATGTGATTTTGGCAGACAACCTTGCCGCGATTGTCTGGCATACCGGTGCCAAAGCCGACAGCGACAGCGACAGCGACAGCGACAGCGACAGCGACAGCGTCCCCAATGAATTGCGTATCAGCAAAACCTTATTGCCATTGTCTGATCACGACAACCGCGCTCGCTGGCTAACGGTGGCAACAGTAAAAAATCAATTAGCAAAGCAAGGTGTTTTAACCACAACCATGAAATAGACAGGAGGACATAATGCAACGGCAGCGTGGTTTTACTTTGGTTGAGTTATCAATCGTGTTGGTGGTGATTAGCCTGATTTTGGGGATGGCCTTTAAGGGCCGAGATTTAATCTACTCGGCAGAAATTAAGGCCGTACAAGCCACCAGCACCAAAATTTTGGCTGCGAGTAATCTGTATAGCGAGCGATACGGTGTGAATCCGCCGCATAGCACAGATGGTGAAAAAAATAAGCCTAATTCATTGTTGTATGAATTAATGGATAAAAAGTTATTGAGTGCAGGGGATATTTCAGATGCCTTAGGCGGTAAGTGGGTGAGCCAAAAGGGAACAGGAAATAATGATAATTTGGACAAAGACCGTGTATATGCCGGTTTAGAAGGTGTACAAACAGCCACCATTTGCACGCTTGATAATCGAATTGACGATGGGGAACCGAATGAGGGCTCAGTACGTTCAAATGCTACTGCTGGCGCTGTGGGGGCAAGCAGTTATCAGAAGACAGATGATTGCAGCAAAGTCAGCGGCAGCAATCACCTCTATTTTGAGATTTATTAGTCAGGGTCATGGTGCATCAACCTTTTAGGGTGATGCACCCTAATCGTACGCGGTACGGTGCCGTCACCCCGCAGGGGCGACGCACCATGTAAACGACCAGATTACAATTTCACCGCCAAAATCACGCATAACACCGCCAAAAGAATGGCAATTAACCATAACAATCCATTACGGCGTTTTTCAGTCATCAACAAATGATGATACGCACTCACCATCATGTCACGAGCCTCATTGACTTGTAGCGCTTCATCAAGCTTGCGCGGCAACTGCGGCAACAACGTGGCCCATTGCGGTGCTTCTTGTTTCAGCTGCTTAACCATCCCGCGCCAGCCCATTTGTTCATTCATCCACCGCGTCAGGAAAGGCTTTGCTGTTTCCCACAAATCAAGATCAGGATCGAGCTGCCGTCCTAATCCCTCAATATTCAACAGCGTTTTTTGTAACAAAACCAACTGTGGTTGAATCTCTACATTGAAGCGGCGGCTGGTTTCAAATAGCCGCAGTAACACCAAACCAAAGGAAATTTGACTCAACGGTTTTTCAAAAATGGGCTCACATACCGTCCGTACCGCTGCCTCTAATTCTTCTGCCCGTGTGTCTTTCGGCACCCATCCCGACTCAATATGCGCTGTGGCCACGCGGTGATAATCGCGGTTGAAAAAGGCTAAAAAATTCACCGCGAGATAATGTTTATCGTATTCGGTAAGGCTGCCGACGATGCCAAAATCGAGCGCAATATAACGCCCATCATCGGCAACAAAAATATTCCCCGGGTGCATATCTGCATGAAAAAAGCCGTGACGGAACACTTGGGTAAAGAAAATCTCCACCCCAAACCGAGACAACTTTTGCAAATCGACACCGGCCTCGCGTAAGCGATCAATTTGCCCCACCGGAATGCCACGCATCCACTCAAGTACCAACACCTCACGGGTGCAGTAGTCAAAAAACACCTCTGGTACGATCAACTGTGTCGAACCAGTGAAATTGCGGCGCAGCTGTGACGCATTGGCGGCTTCGTGCATCAAATCGAGTTCATCATGCAAATATTTGTCAAACTCGGCTACCACCTCTCGCGGTTTCAATCGTTTGCCATCGGCTAAGTAACGCTCAACCAAACCAGCGAGGGTTTTTAACAAAGCCAAATCTTGCTCAATGATCGCTTTAATCCCTGGGCGTAACACTTTCACCGCCACTTCACGCCCTGCCGAACCATCGGCTTGCCGCAGGCGCGCATAATGCACTTGCGCCACCGACGCACTGGCAATAGGCGTGCGATTGAATTCGGCAAAAATCTGGTCGAGTGACCGACCCAAATTACGCTCAATTTGTGCTACGGCAACATCACCCGAAAATGGCAACACGCGGTCTTGTAGCTTGGCCAGCTCGTCAGCATAGGCCGGTGGTAATAAATCGCGGCGGGTAGAGAGCACCTGCCCAAACTTCACAAAAATCGGCCCCAAACTCTCAAGCGCCAGCCGGACTCGCTCGGGAAGCGGTTTCTCAATATCACGAGCGGGTAAGTGGCCTAAGAGACGGCGAACTAAACTTAATTTCGGGTGATGAGAAAAAAGTTCGTCTAGGCCGAAGCGATAGAGGGTGAGAAAAATTTTACGAAAACGGGCTAAGCGCATGCAGGATCCGAGGCGAGAAGGGTTAAGAATCTGACAAACGGCGGTCGAGTTGTTCGAGACGTTTTTCTAATCGCGCTGTGGCATCACGCAATTCATCGACCTCACGGCCCCATGCCCGTACTGCCGTTTGATTGGCCAATACCGACTGTTCATCACGTAAATACTCGACCACATTTGCAACTAGCCGCTGTTGTAGGTCTTTTTGATATTGCCAGCCCTGCTGTAATCGACGCTCGATACGACTTGCAGGGACATCGCCCAGCCAGTGCGATAACTCCTCGCTGAGATCCCAACGTAGACCCGCGAGGATTTTTGCCACTGCTAACGCTAAATCGTGATCTCCAGCTAAAACAGCATCGTGATGGGTTAAGGTTTGTCCAGAAACGCGCTTAAATAGCGCCGATGGGTTGAGCGTAATGTGGGCTTCTGGCTCACCCTGAGCCTGTGCCAAAAACCCCTCACTCATCACCACCCCACTCACCTGAAACACAGGGAGCTGCAAAGCAATGCGTCGCCCAGCAAAAGCAGCCAGCGCATGGCGACGTTCAGGGTGTTGTTTTAGCAGATGATTAAACGCAGCAAGTGGCAGCGAGATCACAGCTTATATCCTTTATGTAGGGCAACGACACCAGCAGAGAGATTGTGATAGTCCACCCGCACAAAACCGACTTCTTCCATCATGGCTTTTAAAGTCGCTTGGTCGGGGTGCATCCGAATCGACTCCGCCAAATAACGGTAACTTTCAGGATCATCGGTGATCCATTTCCCCATCAACGGCAGGGCTTTAAATGAGTAGAGATCATAAAATGGCGTCAGGGGTTTCCACACTTTGGAAAACTCTAACACCAAAACTTTCCCCCCCGGCTTAAGCACGCGCAGCATTTCTGCCAATGCAACCTCTTTATGCGTCATGTTACGCAAGCCAAAGGCCACGCTGACACAGTCAAAGTAATGATCGGGGAAAGGCAGTTTTTCCGCATCACATAAAGCCACTGGCAGGGCATAGCCTTCATCTAACAAGCGGTCACGCCCCACAGTGAGCATCGAACTGTTGATATCGGTTAACCAGACTTCTCCCTCGGCACCAACCCGTTCACGCCAACCGCGAGATAAATCCCCCGTTCCCCCTGCAATATCCAACACCCGTTGTCCACGTCGCACCCCTGAGGTTTCAAGCGTGAATTTTTTCCAGACACGGTGGATGCCGGCTGACATGACATCGTTCATCACATCGTATTTTTGTGCCACTGAATGAAACACTTCAGCAACCTTACGCGCTTTTTGCGATTCTTCCACAGTTTGGAAGCCAAAGTGAGTTTGCTTATCCATAGCTAGCTATCCATCAAAAATTTAGGCATCACGGCTGGCACCAGCTTGTGCCAAACGGTCGAGATATTGTTGCCAATAGTCGGCTTGGTGTTGACCAAGGCGATAGAGATAGTCCCAATCGTACAAACCACTGTCATGGCCGTCTGAAAAGACCAATTTCACTGCGTACTGTCCTACAGGCTCTACTGCCACGATATTGACATCGCGCTTGCCGGTTTGTAGCACTTCTTGCCCCACGCCATGACCACGTACTTCTGCCGAAGGCGAATAAACCCGCAGATATTCACAGGGCAATGCAAATTGTGCGCCATCAGAAAACACCACGCGCAGTTGGCGTGCCGTTTTTTGTAGCACGATTTCGGTCGGGAAACATGAGGATGACATCATTGCAATCCTTAAGGACGATACTGCAAACAATCTGGATGGGCGGCATCGGCACAGCGTTGTAACAACATGGCATCGCCATAGCTAAAGAAGCGATATTCTGCCGCTACTGCATGCTGATAGGCCTGCCGAATGGTCGAGATCCCTGCAAAAGCAGAGACCAACATCAACAAAGTTGATTTCGGTAGGTGGAAGTTGGTTAACAAGGCATCCACGACACGGAAAGGGAAACCGGGGGTGATAAAAATATCGGTTTCACTGCGGCCACTGGATAACACACCCTCACGGGCAGCCGATTCAAGCGCCCGCAACGAGGTGGTGCCAACAGCCACAATCTTGTTACCACGCTGTTTTGCTTCTGCAATCGCCGCCACCGTTTCGCTTGGAATGTGGTAACACTCACTGTGCATGTGGTGTTGTGTGATGTCTTCGACTCGCACTGGTTGAAAGGTTCCAGCCCCGACATGCAGGGTGATCCAGCATAACTTGATGCCCTGTGCTGCCAATTGTGCTAACAAGGCTTCGGTAAAGTGTAAGCCTGCCGTCGGTGCGGCCACAGCACCTTGTTCACGGGCAAACACGGTTTGATAACGGCTTTCATCGTCGCCATCAGGGGTGCGCTCGATATAAGGTGGCAGAGGCAGACGTCCCGATTGTTCCAAGATATGGTAGATATCTTCTTCACCGGCAAAGCGCAGTTGGAACAATTCACCCACTCGCTGCTGCATGTCAGCCTGCCAACCGCCTTGAAAGTGCAGTTGGCTACCCACTTTCGGCGATTTGGAAGAACGGATGTGGGCTAAGACAGTATGGGAGTCTAACACTCGTTCAACCAAAGCCTCGATTTTGCCGCCGCTGGCTTTCTCGCCAAACAAACGCGCTTTCATCACCCGAGTATCATTCATCACTAACACATCACCTGCTTGCAAAAAGGACGGCAGGTCAGTGAAACGGTGGTCGGATAGTGCGCCTTGTGGAACAGACAATAAGCGGCTTCCGCCACGTTCTGTCGGCGGATGTTGTGCAATCAGGGCTTCAGGAAGGTCGTAATCGAATTCAGAGATGTGCATGGCGCAAACAAGAAAAAAGTAGGCCTCGATTATAGCAGTGGCGCGGCTTCGCGGCCGATGCGCTGCAACATTACATTTGGGTAAATCGCAAACAAATAGCGTACAATACTAGACAGTTCGTAAAACTTTAACGCAAAATCGCTACATGAAATCCACCGAAGCGCCCGACATGCCGTCACAATCGCGTATTCTGGTCTTGCATGGCCCAAACCTCAATCTGTTGGGGACGCGGGAACCACAACACTATGGAGCGGACACGCTCGATACCATCAATGCCCGGCTTATTGCACGTTGCCAAGCGGCAGGCTTTGCCTGCGACACGCTACAGAGCAACGCCGAATATGTGCTAATCGAGCGCATTCATGCCGCACGTACTGACGGCACGGACTTCATCCTGATCAACCCGGCGGCCTTTACTCATACCAGTGTGGCATTGCGCGATGCGCTTGCTGCAGTCAGCATTCCCTTCATCGAAGTTCATCTATCCAATGTTCACGCCCGTGAACCCTTTCGCCATCATTCCTACTTTTCCGATTTAGCGGTAGGGGTGATTTGTGGCTTGGGCGCACAGGGCTATGAATTGGCACTGGATGCGGCGCTCGCTCGTCTGCGACAGCGCTAATTTGCCACACGGCTGACACTCGGCCCTCGCCTCTACCCAAGGATCACCATGGATCTGCGTAAACTGAAAAAATTGATCGACCTCGTCGAAGAGTCTGGCATTGCTGAACTTGAAGTGACAGAGGGCGAAGAGAAAGTGCGAATTACCCGCGTACAAGCAGGCGGGCAGACCACCTACTACGCACCCCAGCCCATGGCACAACAAGTGGCCGTTGCGGCTACGCCTGTTGCCGCTGCGCCTGCGACCCCTGCCCCAGCGGCAGCGCCTGCACGTGATGATAAAACCTTGGTCAAGTCTCCGATGGTGGGGACGTTCTATCGCTCGGCCAATCCTAATTCCAAACCGTTTGTTGAAGTCGGACAGTCGGTGAATGTCGGTGATACCCTCTGTATCATCGAAGCCATGAAATTGATGAATGAAATTGAATCCGATCGCGCTGGTGTCGTCAAAGCGATTTTGATTGATAACGGCCAACCGGTCGAATATGGCGAACCCTTGTTCGTCATCGAGTAAATCAAGCCAGTCTGAACGGGGTCCCCACCCCGTTTTCCTTTTGCATTACGATCCTTACTTGATACGACTTCCGCCATGTTCGAAAAAATTCTCATCGCCAATCGCGGCGAAATTGCCCTGCGTATTCAGCGCGCTTGTCGCGAAATGGGCATCAAAACTGTGGTCGTCCATTCCGAGGCCGACCGCGAAGCAAAATATGTCAAATTGTCTGATGAATCGGTGTGTATTGGCCCTGCACCTTCGGCACAAAGCTATTTGAATGTACCCGCTTTGATTGCCGCAGCCGAGGTAACCGATGCCCAAGCGATTCACCCCGGCTATGGCTTCCTCTCGGAAAACGCCGACTTTGCCGAGCGTGTTGAACAATCGGGCTTTGTCTTCATTGGCCCTCGCCCCGACACCATTCGCTTGATGGGTGACAAGGTATGTGCCAAACAGGCAATGATTGATGCCGGCGTGCCATGCGTGCCGGGTTCGGATGGTGCCTTGCCTGATGACCCTGCCACGATTGTCAAAATGGCGCGCAAAATAGGCTTTCCGGTGATTATCAAAGCTGCCGGTGGTGGCGGTGGCCGAGGGATGCGCGTGGTGCATTCTGAGGCTTCGTTATTAAACTCGGTCAACATGACCCGTACCGAAGCCGGTGCCGCTTTTGGCAATCCAACGGTTTACATGGAAAAATACCTCGCCAACCCTCGCCACATTGAAATTCAAGTGTTGGCAGATGAGTATGGCAATGCAATTTTCCTTGGTGAGCGCGATTGCTCGATGCAGCGTCGTCACCAAAAAATCATTGAAGAAGCTCCCGCCCCTGGTATCACAGACGAACAACGCCGCCACATTGGTCACGTCTGCGCCGAAGCGTGTCGCCGCATTGGTTATCGTGGCGCCGGTACTTTTGAATTTTTATTCGAAAATGGCGAGTTCTACTTTATCGAAATGAACACCCGTGTTCAGGTCGAACACCCAGTGACCGAACTGATTACGGGCATTGATATTGTCCAAGAACAAATCCGCATTGCCGCTGGCGAAAAATTGCGCTACTCGCAAGAGCAAATCAAGCTCAAAGGGCATTCTATGGAATGTCGGATTAACGCTGAAGACCCGTTTAATTTCATTCCTAGCCCGGGCCGGATTGAAAGCTATCACCCTGCCGGTGGTCCGGGGATTCGCATTGACTCGCATATCTACCAAGGCTATGTGGTTCCACCGCATTACGACTCGATGGTCGGTAAGCTGATTTCTTATGGTGATACCCGCGAGCAAGCGATGGCGAGAATGCGTGTTGCCCTGTCTGAAATGGCTATCACGGGGATTAAAACCAACATTCCGCTGCATCAAGAGTTATTTATGGACAGCGCCTTCCAACGCGGTGGCACCAGTATCCACTATCTGGAAGAACGCTTATCCCAGTTGAAAAAGGCGCCACAATGAGTTGGCAACAAATCCGCATTGACGTCCCCTCGGAAGTTGCCGAGGCATTGACCGATGCTTTGATGGAAGAGGGGGCCTTGTCTGCTGCGATTGAAGATGCCTTTGCTGGCACCGAACAAGAGCAGCCGATTTTTGGCGAGCCCGGCGAACCGGTTGACCAACTGTGGACCCACAGCCGGTTGGTGGTGTTATTTGCCGCAGACGCTGATGTTGCTGCCCCGATTGCCGCTGCTGCCGCTAGCTGTGGTATCCCGACACCAACGACATGGCAAGTCGAACATCTGCAAGAACAAGACTGGGTGCGCGCCACACAAGCACAATTTGATCCCATTCGTATTTCTGATCGGTTGTGGATTACCCCCAGTTGGCATGAGGCGCCTTCGCCAGAAGCGGTCAATTTAGTATTAGACCCCGGTTTGGCCTTTGGGACGGGGAGTCATCCGACAACCCGCCTGTGTTTAGAATGGCTAGACCGCGAATTACACGGCGGAGAAACCGTGCTCGACTATGGTTGTGGTTCGGGTATCTTAGCGATTGCGGCCTTGAAACTTGGCGCAGCCCAAGCATGGGGCGTGGATATCGATCCCCAAGCGATTCAGGCCAGTGGCGATAATGCCGCACAAAATGCGGTGACAGCTTCGTTTTGCCTACCCGATGCCTTACCGGCCATCCAAACCGATGTGGTGATTGCCAATATTTTGGCGAACCCGTTACGGATGTTGGGGGATTTACTGGCTTCTCACACCGTAAAAGGTGGGCGTATTGTGTTGTCGGGGATTTTGCAAGAACAAGCCGACGAGATGAATGCGCTGTACTCACAGTGGTTTGAGATGACTGAACCAGTGTTCTCTGAAGGCTGGAGTTGTCTCTCTGGTGTTCGACGTTAATTTTCTGTAGCAAGCAAGACTGAGATCATGGCTTATATTACCCAGTGCCCTCATTGCCAAACCCGCTTCCGACTGACCGATGCCCATCTGGATGCCTACGGTGGACAGGTGCGCTGCGGTAAATGCCAACAGGTATTTGACGCTCGGCAATCATTACAATCTGACCCTGTGGTGAGCACACCAGCGCCTGCACCAGAACCGGCCCCTGCTCCCTCGCCACGGCCTGCACCTACACCGCAGCCAGACTCGGTGTTGCCGCCGGCAGACAGTGCCAATATGGCGCGTGAAGCCGAGCATTTGGCTAAAGTGTTGGCAGATGCCGAAAAAGCACGGCAAGCGTTAAACCAAAAACCGGCCAAACTCACCGCCGACGATCAACCGGCAGTCGGCAAGCCCGTATTGCCGAGCGATCAGGACATCGACCGCTTTAATGCCGAGTTCGATCTCACATTGCCTGAGTTTGATATGTTGCCGGATGTGGGGAAACCTGCTGCGTCGCCAGCGCCGGCACCGGTTGCTACGCCGGCTCCGGTGGCGCCGCCACCCCCTGCTGCCCCGCTGGTTGCACC
>NZ_JBSQVP010000002.1:0-99973 GCF_055136605.1 Aquaspirillum sp.
GGTTGGCGCAGGTGCGGGGGCGGGTGCAGCAGCTTGATCGCGGCTCGAGATCGGCGCAGGTTGGTCGGGGGTAATCCCTTGCACAGCGGCTTGTTGCCGCGCTGGTCGTTCACGTTCTTGTGTATAACTCGCAGCAAGCGAATCCATCGGTTTAGCCGCACGACGATAGCTCGGCAGATTTTCGTCTGCCTCATTCATTTCATCGTGACGAATACGAGAGATTTGGTAGTTAGGTGTTTCCAAGTGCATATTGGGGATCAATACCACACTGACACGCAAGCGTGCTTCAATCCCAAACAATTCTGCCCGTTTTTCATTCAATAAGAACGTCGCTACATCCACCGGCACTTGGGCATGAACTGCCAAGCTATGGTCTTTCATCGCTTCTTCTTGAATGATGCGCAGAATATGCAAGGCCGACGATTCTGTACCACGAATAAAACCGGTGCCATGACAACGTGGACATGGCATGTGGCTGGTCTCACCAAGGGAAGGTTGCAGACGTTGACGCGATAGTTCCAACAGGCCAAAACGGGATAATTTGCCCATTTGTACCCGCGCCCGATCGGTTTTCAGCGCATCTTTTAAGCGATTTTCGACTTCACGTTGGTTTTTTGGGTTGTCCATGTCGATAAAATCGATCACGATCAAACCACCTAAATCGCGCAAACGTAGTTGACGAGCAATCTCTTCTGCCGCTTCCAAGTTGGTATTTAGCGCCGTAGCTTCGATATCAGCGCCCTTCGTTGCACGGGCTGAGTTGACGTCCACCGACACCAAGGCCTCGGTATGGTCAATCACAATCGCACCACCAGAAGGCAAAGCGACTTGGCGCGAGTAGGCAGTTTCGATTTGGTGTTCGATTTGGAAACGCGAGAACAGCGGCACATCATCATGGTACAAGCGTACCCGTGCCACATTGCCCGGCATCACATGGCTCATAAATTGGCGTGCTTGTTCGTACACTTCTTCAGTGTCGATCAAAATTTCGCCAATATCAGGCTGGAAATAATCGCGAATGGCGCGGATCACCAAGCTGCCTTCCTGATAAATCAAGAAAGGTGCTGGCTGTGCGCCCGCAGCGCCTTCAATCGCGCTCCACAGTTGCAAGAGATAGTTTAAATCCCACTGCAATTCTTCGAGCGAGCGACCAATGCCAGCGGTGCGAGCAATCAAACTCATGCCGCGTGGCGTCGAGAGCTGACTCATCAATTCGCGCAGTTCGTTACGCTCTTCGCCTTCAATGCGGCGCGATACCCCACCGCCACGCGGGTTATTTGGCATCAATACCAAATAACGACCGGCTAAGCTGATATACGTGGTCAGTGCAGCGCCTTTGTTACCGCGCTCGTCTTTTTCCACTTGAACAATCAGCTGCATGCCTTCGGACAACACATCCTGAATGCGTGCATCACGACCTGCATCTTGGGTATGGAAATAGGCACGAGAGATTTCTTTAAACGGTAGAAAACCGTGGCGTTCAGAACCGTAATCGACAAAGCACGCTTCTAACGAAGGCTCGATACGGGTAATGATTGCTTTATAAATGTTGCCTTTTTTTTGTTCTTTGCCGACGGTTTCAATATCTAAATCAACCAGTTTTTGTCCATCGACAATCGCCACTCGCAGTTCTTCTGCTTGGGTGGCGTTAAATAACATACGTTTCATCATGTGTTCCTTGCGCGACACACACGCAAGGACGCAGCGAGTATTTGACACGTTCTGTTTCCGTTCAGAACGATAGATCGATCAAAAGATTTTCAGTAACAGACAATAAAGAGCAGGATCGAGGGTAATTTAGCGAGCCGCCAGCCTTGTTCACAGTTTTTTTGGGCTATGGCGCAGGGCTTCAACGCGGGGACTATTCCTATGTTGGGTCAAACTTTGCTGCAATGCCCTTGTCGATTCAAGACAGGGGACGGAAATCTCGTGAGTGCGTGTCGCGTATAAATGCTTTACCATCGCTGCTTTTCGGTGAGCGAATACAACCGAGAACTGCCTAAACGATCACAATGAAGTTGGCAGGCCAAAGCATCAGGTCGATGAAACGGGAGGGAAAACCACTCTGTCATCGCCGGCTTTGTGTCGAGGTGTCGGCAGTTCTTGCATCATTGTGCATCACCCCAACCGCCAGATCGCGGTTTGCTTTTTTGCCGCGCCAACAGGGCAAAGGCAAGCGAAAGCCAACGAAGTATAAGCAAGATGACCCTCATAAGCAAAGACTCTGTCACATTGTTGACACTTGATGACAACGATGCCGGACAACGCATCGATAACTTTTTACTGCGCCACCTCAAAGGGGTGCCAAAAAGTCATGTCTATCGCATCCTCCGCAGCGGCGAAGTCCGCGTTAATAAAGGCCGGATTGATGCGAGTTATCGCCTTCAGGCCGGCGATATTGTCAGAATTCCGCCGGTGCGCGTGGCCGAACGCAGCCAAACTGGCCCTATCGCGCCAGCCCAACAATTTACTGTGGTCTTTGAGGATGACGCTTTATTGGTCATCAATAAGCCATCTGGTGTTGCTGTGCATGGCGGTTCAGGGGTGTCGTTTGGTGTGATTGAACAATTGCGTTCAGCCCGCCCTGAAAGCCGCTTTTTAGAGTTAATTCATCGCCTCGACCGTGAAACTTCGGGTTTGTTGATGATTGCGAAAAAGCGCAGTTGTTTGGTGAAAATGCACGAAGTGATGCGTGGCCCACGGATTGATAAACGCTATTTGGCGTTGGCCTGTGGTCAATGGCCCGCTAAGCTAAAAGATGTAACCTTACCGTTGCATAAGTATTTGCTGCCAGATGGTGAGCGGCGGGTGCAGGTACAGAGTGATGGCAAAGCCGCCCATACTCGTTTTCGCATTATGCAACCGTATGCCGATTTTACTTTGGTTGAAGCCCAGTTAAAAACCGGCCGAACCCATCAAATTCGGGTACACATGCAATCTTCTGGCTATCCGATAGCAGGGGACGATAAATATGGCGATTTTTCTCTCAACAAACAGTTAGCCAAACAAGGCCTCAAGCGCATGTTCCTTCATGCCGCTCGCCTGCAGTTGAAACACCCGCTTACCGACGAGCCGTTAGTGCTAGAAGCGCCACTACCGGATGATTTAAGCCGTTTTTTAACCGAGTTACAGCCATGATTGCCTCTCAATTTCGCCTTGTAGTGTTCGATTGGGATGGAACCTTGATGGACTCCACCGCCCACATCACCCGTTCGATTCAACTGGCTTGTCAAGATTTAGGCTTGCCCATTCCCTCCCGTGAGCGCGCCAGCCACGTGATTGGGTTGGGATTGGTTGATGCACTACAACATGCTTGCCCCGAACTTAAACCAACACAGTACGCTGAGATGGTCGCAGCGTACCGCCATCATTATTTGGCACGCGATACCGAAGTGGCATTATTTGATGGCGTGGAAGCCGCTTTGGCGCATTACCAACAACAACCAGATATTTTTCTGGCGGTTGCCACAGGGAAAAGCCGGATGGGATTGGATCGCGTGTTAAATAGCACCGGCTTAGACCGTGTGTTTCATGCCACGCGGACGGTGGACGAATGCCAATCTAAACCTCATCCACAGATGTTGTTAGAGTTGATGGCTTATTTCGCGGTTGATGCAACAGAAACGGTGATGATTGGCGATACCACACATGATTTATTGATGGCCCAACACGCGAACACCCACGGTATTGGCATTGCCTCTGGTGCACATCCTGCCGATGCCCTACAACAGACACAGCCGCTGGCTTGTTTTTCTTCTTTTGTTGAGTGTGACCAATGGCTACGCCCTCGGCTCAGTGGCTCTGCAGCAGCGACAATCTAAGCGAGGGTGGGCTTGGCGTGCGCTTTGAAGTCGCAGGACAAGCTGCTTTTGCCATTCGCTATCAAGGCCATGTGTATGCCTACTTAAATCAGTGTCGGCATATTCCGGTTGAAATGGATTATCGTGATGGTGATTTTTTTGATTTATCAAAACACTATCTTATCTGTGCGCTACATGGTGCGACTTATCAACCAGACACCGGATTATGTGTGCGAGGGCCATGCCGTGGCAGCCGGTTACACTCGGTCAAGGTTGAAGAACGTGATGGGCAGGTCTATCTGGTACCGCCCGCTTGCAATGGAGAGAATTTGCGATGAATGACCCAAATTGGGAACGCAGTGTATTAGAACGGGTGGCGCTGGCTGCCGTTACCGAACAACGCCGTGCCCGTCGGTGGCAAATTTTCTTTCGTTTTGTGTGGCTAAGTTTGATTGCTGTGCTGGTATTTAGCAGTCTGTTTGGTACCAAACCAGAACACCTTGCCAGCAGCATCAACGGCCACACGGCACTGATTCGTTTGGAAGGCGCCATTTCCAGCGAAAACCAAACCGCCGATTATCTGATTGAAGGGCTCGACAGCGCCTATCAAGACAGCAACACCAAAGGCATTATCATCCAAGCCAATAGTCCGGGCGGCAGTCCAGTGTTGTCAGGCCGTGTCTTTGATGAAATCCGCCGCCAGCGACAAAAACACCCCGAGATTCCAGTGCATGTGGTAGTTGAGGAAGTCTGTGCTTCGGGGTGTTATTACATTGCCAGTGCTGCTGATAAAATTTTCGTTGATAAAGCCAGCATTATCGGTTCGATCGGGGTGTTGTCCGATGGCTTTGGCTTTACTGAAGCCATGGCGAAATTAGGCGTGGAACGTCGCTTGCAAACCGCCGGCAACAACAAAGCCTTGGGTGATCCGTTTTCCCCAAGCAAAGAGAGCGATCAACAATGGCGGCAACAACTGTTAAATGGCATTCACAACCAGTTTATTCAGGCGGTGAAACAAGGTCGCGGCCAGCGTTTGCGCAACGACCCTGATTTATTCAGTGGTCTGGTGTGGCTGGGTGAACAAAGTATTCCGCTTGGATTGGCAGACGGCTATGGCAGTGTACAATCGGTGGCCCGAGAGGTGATTAAAGCGGAAGAAGTGGTCGATTTTTCGCCTCGTGGTGATTTGGCGGATCGCTTTGCGAAGCGCTTTGGTGTTGAGTTTAGCAGTGGTGTGCACAGCTATCTAAATCAGCTATTCAGCCCACAATTGCGTTAATCGTTGCTTGAGGAGATCCAACATGGCCCGCCGTCGTCAAAACACGGAAGAACACGAAAACCTAGAACGTTGGATGGTGTCGTATGCCGACTTTGTTACCTTGTTATTTGCGTTCTTTGTGGTGATGTATGCCATCTCCTCGGTCAATGAAGGCAAATACAAAGAACTGTCAGCGGCGGTGATTTCAGCGTTTCGTGATGGTTCGATTACACCAACGGTGTTGCAACAAACGGGTCAGGCGGCTAACTCGATGGTGGCAATTGAAGACCCGAAAACCATCGCTGAGCATGTCAAAAGCAACACGGAAATCGAACGCCAAGAGCGTATTGCACGGCTAAACCGTGCGCTGTTGGCGGCACTCGACCCCTTGGTCAAAACAGGCCAAGTAAAAGTCACTCAAGATAAGTTTTCAATCGCGGTGGAAATCAACGACAGCGCGCTGTTTGAATCGGGCCGCGCGCTGCCACGCGGCATGTCGGCGGATATTTTAGGGCAAGTCGGGCAAATTCTTGCGAATGACGATCATCCCGTACGGGTCGAAGGGTTTTCCGACAATATTCCCATCAGCACTGCCCTCTATCCTTCGAATTGGGAGCTTTCAGCGGCTCGCGCCGGTAGTATTGTGCGACTGTTCCAAGAAAGTGGTGTCCCCCCTGCCCGTTTAGTGGCAATTGGCCGCGCTGAAACACGACCGATTTCCGACAATCACACCGCAGAAGGCCGCGCCAAAAACCGCCGTGTCGCTATCAGTATTCTGCTCGACCGCCGCAATGACAGCTCGGTGCCCATTGATGCCCTTAGTAGCGTTGACCGCAGCGAATAACCTCTTTTCTTTTTTTTGATTGTATTGCAATGAGCATGCTTTATTCTTTGCTGCGCCCCTTGCTGTTTCGTTTAGATCCTGAGCAAGCGCATGAAGTCAGCCTCAATGGGCTGCGCGTCTGTAATAACTATGGCCTTGATACTCTCTTTGGCTCGCGTCCGGCACCGCTGCCGATTGAAGTGATGGGGATGACCTTCCCTAATCCAGTGGGAATTGGCGCAGGTTTGGATAAAAATGGCGAGTATATTGATGCCTTGGCCGGCCTTGGTTTTGGCTTTATCGAAGTCGGTACGGTTACCCCTAAACCACAGGCAGGTAACGATAAACCGCGTCTATTCCGCTTTCCGGGGGCAGATGCCATCATTAACCGCATGGGATTTAATAATCACGGTGTGGATGCGCTGCTGGAAAACCTGAAAAAGACCCGCTATCGCGGTATTTTAGGGATTAACATCGGTAAAAATGCCACCACACCGATTGAATCAGCGGTGGATGACTACCTGATTTGCATGAACAAGGTATATCCCTACGCCAGTTATATCACCATCAATATCTCTTCACCGAATACCAAAGGTCTGCGCGATCTGCAAAATGAAGCAGCCTTATCGGTGTTGCTGTCTCAGCTCAAAATGCGTCAGTTAGAGTTGGCCGATCAGACGGGCCGTTATGTGCCGTTGGTCGTAAAAATTGCCCCCGATTTGACCACCGAGGCGATTGCAGGGATAGCGAAATTATTTATTGAACATCGGATTGATGGTGTGATTGCCACCAATACCACCTTATCTCGTGATGGTTTAATGCACCTGCCGGGGGCAGAACAGCAAGGTGGGATGAGTGGGGCGCCGCTGAATAGCAAATCGACACTGGTGATTCGCGAGTTGGCGTTACAACTCGAAGGTGCGGTGCCGATTATCGGGGTCGGAGGCATTACTCGCGGCGGAGATGCATGGGAAAAAATTGACGCCGGTGCCAGCTTGGTTCAAATCTACAGTGGTTTGATTTTCCGAGGCCCGGTGTTGGTTAACGAATGTGTCGAAGCTGCCCGCCCCTTCTTGGCTGAATTAGAAGCCAAACGGCAAAAACAGCGTGCGATGTGGCAACAGGCCCGCGCCGAAGCCGAGGCGGCAAAAGCAGCAGTAGAAGCACAGGCGGCTAACGCGGCCACAACCGACAGCCAACCTCCTGCAACGGCTTAAATCGATCCTTCTAGCCGTTGCCAACGGCCTTGACTGAGGCGCTCTAATGGCTGGAAGTTGGTTTTATAAGCCATCTTCCGGCACTCTTTCACCCAATACCCTAGATAGAGATAGGGTAAGCGCAGGCGGCGGCAGAGTTCGATTTGCCACAGTACGTTGTACGTGCCAAAACTTGCATTCGCCGGCTGGGGATCGAAAAAGGTATAGACCGCCGACAAGCCATCATCTAGGCGATCAATCAAACTGACCATACGCAAGGTTTGGTCTGGCTCACGAAACGTCGCCAACCAGCTCTCCATCGTGCTTTTGAGAATAAAATCGCCATATTGTTGGCGATCGTCTTCTGCCATGCTGCCGCCGTCATGCCGTGCCTGTTGATAGCGGTTGTAGAGCTGATAATGTTCTTCATCAAAATGCAGATTGTGCAGTTGGGCCTGTAGCGGCTGATGCCGGCGCCACAATTTGCGCTGGGTACGACTGGGTTCAAATTCTGCCACCGGCACCCGCACCGAGATACATTTCACACAGTCATCACAATAGGGCCGATAAATAAAATAGCCACTGCGGCGAAAACCGCTGCGTACCAGTTGGCTATAGGTGTGGACATCCATACCATCGCTGGGCACCGCCACTTGTGAACGTGCTAGATGGTCGTCCAGATAGCTACACGGATAGGGTGCAGTCGAATAAAAATGTAGGCTGGTTAAGCGATCAGGGGCACGATGGGTCATGAGCGAATTCCTTTTCCCACAGGCCAGCAGGCGCTTCCTGTTGTGTGGCAGTCGCAAGATGTTGCAAAAAACTTGCCCGAGGGATTAAACGCCCCCCCATACGGGCTAAATGTGGGGTGTAGATTTGACAATCTATCAACAAAAAACCGGCTTGTTGCAAATGCTCGGCCAGACACACTAATGCTAGCTTAGATGCGTCTGGTCGCAATGAAAACATCGATTCTCCGTAAAACATGCGCCCGATTGCCACCCCATACAGGCCACCAACGCGCTCACCCTCCATCCATGTTTCTACCGAATGGGCATACCCAAGGCGATGCAACTCGGTATAAGTCGCGATCATCTGCGGTGTAATCCAAGTGCCATCTTGTCCCGGGCGTGGCATCGCTGCACAAGCGCGCATCACTGCCGGAAAGTCAGTGTCAAACGTCACCCGCCACGGCCGGTTACGGCGTACCTTGACCAAGGCACGAGACAGATGCAGTTCATCGGTATACAGCACCATTCTTGGATCGGGAGACCACCAAAGAATTGGTTCACCGGCAGAGTACCAAGGAAAAATGCCTTGCTGATAAGCGCGTAGCAAAGTCGTAGGCGACAGCGCCCCTCCCGCCGCCAACAAACCATTTGGCTGTGTTAGGGCCCGTTCGGGCGAAGGGAAGGGCGCTTCAGGCGACAAAAACGGAATCATGTCGCGTTGTGTTGCAGGTGCTCACAGTCGGTCTTGGTACATTCTGCATACAGATACATGGCATGTTCTTGAATGCGGAAGCCATGTTTAGCGGCCACTTTATCTTGTAAAGCTTCAATCTCCGCGTCAAAGAACTCAACGACACGGCCACATTGCACACAAACCAGATGATCGTGATGATGGCCTTGATTGAGCTCATACACCGCTTTACCGGTCTCAAAATGATGTCGAGTTAAGATGCCAGCTTGTTCAAACTGGGTCAGCACTCGATACACCGTGGCCAAACCAACGTCGATATTTTCTAGCAGTAACTGACGATAGACATCTTCTGCCGACATATGACGCAGTTCAGAGGTTTCAAAAAGGTTTAAAATTTTGAGCCGAGGGCCGGTTGCTTTTAAACCAATGTCTTTAAGATGATGTGCTGGGTTCATAACGAGTGTGTCGCAAAGTCAAATCATTCGGTTATGATACAGCCCTTCACCGCCAGTTGCCTAATCACAGGCAGGCGCCCATGCTGTTGCACAGGACTGTCATGCGAATTTTACTTTCTGTTTGCCTTGCCGCTGTACTTGGCGGCTGCAGTATCTCTCAGCTACCCACTTGGTTATCACCACATGCCATCGATATCCAACAGGGTAATGCCATCACGCAAGACCAAGTTGATAAACTGCGTCCCGGTATGACGCGACAACAGGTACAAGCGATTGTCGGCACGCCGTTGTTAAAAGATATGTTCCATGCCAATCGTTGGGACTACACCTATCAGCACTATCGTAAACATCAGCTGATTGGCAAGGCCCACCTGACGTTGTACTTCAAAGGTGAAGTCTTGGAACGAATCGAAGGGCAAGCTTTGCCTGATAGCACACGTCAAGACACAACCCCTCAGTCGTAATTTTTCTTTTTAAGCTGTGAGAAAATTGTTTATGCAACGTCGTATTGTGATTGCAGGTAGCAGTGGCCGCATGGGACGGACCCTGATTGAAGCGGTATTTAGCCACCCCGACGCGGTGTTACATGGCGCGCTAGAGCGCTGTGGTAGCGAGTTTATCGGTCACGATGCCGGGATGTTGGTTGGTCAACCTTGCGGTGTGTTGATTTCTGATGATGTCGACGCTGTGTTAGCTGGGGCAGATGTCCTGATCGACTTTACCCGTCCCGAAGCCAGTTTGACCTATCTGGCGGCGTGTCAGCGTCATCAGGTTCAGCTTATTTTAGGCACGACTGGGTTTGATGATGCCGGTAAAGCGGCTATTCGTGCTGCTGCCGAACAGATTGGGATTGTCTTTGCACCGAACTTCTCGGTTGGGGTCAATCTGACTTTCAAATTATTGGAAATGGCAGCCAAGGTATTAAACGATGGCTACGATATTGAAATCATCGAAGCCCATCACCGCCACAAAGTCGATGCCCCGTCGGGTACTGCATTGCGAATGGGCGAGGTGATTGCCGATACCTTAGGCCGCGATTTGAAAACGTGTGCGGTGTATGGCCGTGAGGGGGTAACGGGTGAACGTGATCCAAATACCATCGGCTTTGCCACTGTGCGCGCTGGTGATGTGGTCGGCGACCACACCGCGTTGTTTGCCACTGTTGGCGAGCGCGTGGAAATCACTCATAAAGCCTCTAGCCGCATGACTTTTGCCAGTGGTGCTGTCCGTGCCGCGCAATGGTTAGCAGATAAACCCCACGGTTTATTTGATATGCAGGATGTGTTGGGTTTGCGCTGATTGTTGGCTTTATCACGCGGTAGGCGTTTTGCCATCGGCTTATTGTTGTTATTGAGCATCAACAGCGCCTACCTCTTGCTTATCCATACCGATGCACTGCCACAGCAAGCCATCACCGACATTGTGTGGCAGCTACGCTTACCGCGTTTGCTGACTGCGATCAGTGTCGGGGCAATCTTGGCGGTGTGTGGCACCGCCATGCAAGCCCAATTTCGTAACCCACTGGCCGACCCGGGGTTGGTGGGAGTTGCAGGTGGGGCGGGTTTAGGTGCGGCCTTTGCAATTGCCCTACATAGTCCAGCGGCCGTGGTTGCCATCGCTGCTTTTGCTGGTGCGCTCGGTGCCAATGTGTTGGCTCAGTTTCTCAACCAACAACAGCAACCGCAGTCTCTTCTCTTAGCCGGTGTCGCTATCAATGCCCTAAGTGGTGCAATTTTAGCGGTGTTGTTTAGTCTGGTTTCCGATCCGGTGTTACGCAGTATCCAATTCTGGTTGTTGGGCAGTTTTGCCTATACCTCACTCGCCCAAGCCATCATGCTATGGGGTATTAGTGTCGCGGTGTGTGGGTATTTTTTACACCGCGCTACGGCACTGAATGTATTGCTATTGGGCTCGGCACAAGCCTACGCCCTCGGCTTGGATGTTAAACGAGAACAACAGTCCCTTAATTTGGTGGTGGCTTGCGGTGTGGGAGGGGCGGTTGCAATGACAGGGATGGTAGGTTTTATCGGCCTGATGGTGCCCCATATCCTCCGCCGCTGTGGAATCGGACATCACCGCCAGTTGATTCCGCTGGCTGCCCTCGCGGGTGGTGGCCTTGCCTTAGCCGCTGACACAGTGGCGCAATACTGCGCACCTCCGTTGGATTTGCCCGTTGGCGCGATGACCAGCCTCGCAGGTGCGCCATTCTTTCTTTACTTGCTACGCCAACAACAACGACCATGTTAAGTTGCCATGCTTTGAGTCTCGATCAACGTTTACATGATATTGACGGGGAATGGCACACTGGCCAAGTGACCGCCATTTTGGGGCGCAATGGGGCGGGTAAATCGAGTTTATTACACCTGCTTGCTGGGCTGTTGACGCCCTCGCGTGGCTGTGTGACGTTGCGTCAACGCCCCCTCAACGCCTATTCGCCTGCAACACTGGCACAACACCGCGCGCTGATGTTGCAAGACGCCACCCCCATTCTTGGTTTAACAGTGACAGAAGTATTGGAAACAGCCACTTTTGCCAAACACCGCCCACCCACACCACAACAAATCGAACGTGTATTAACCGAATTAGACTTATACCCTCACCGACAACGTCCACATCAACATCTGTCAGGAGGGGAACGCGCTAAGGTTGCATTCGCTCATGCGGTGTTACAGCTGCGCTGTTCGGATGCAACACCGCGTTATTTGTTGTTAGATGAACCCTGCGCCGCCCTCGATTTGGCCGCACAAGAACAGCTGTTACAGTATTGTCAGCAGCTCGCCCAACAAGAACAAATTGGGGTGGTGATGGTGTTACACGATCTCAATCAAGCCATGCGTTATGCGGATGCGGTAGGGGTATTACAAAATGGCCGCTTAGTCGCCTATGGTCCACCACAGCGTTGTTTAACCGCCTCGCAAATTCATGCTATTTGGCAACAAGAGGTGGTGTTACTGCCTCATCCCCAACCACCGCACCGGCCGATTATCGTGCCCACACAGACGCTTTCAGCCTAAAAAAGGCGCTGTGCTAAAATGGCTGCCGTATCGTATTCCTAATCATTTGAGGACAACATGGCAGGTCATTCTAAGTGGGCCAATATCCAACACCGCAAAGGCCGTCAGGATGCAAAACGCGGACAAATTTTCACCCGTTTGATTAAAGAGATTACCGTTGCCGCCAAAATGGGCGGGGGTGATGCAGCCATCAATCCCCGCTTGCGTTTGGCTGTCGATAAAGCACTCGACGCCAATATGCCAAAGGACAATATCCAACGGGCAATTGATCGTGGTACCGGCAATTTAGAAGGGGTGAACTACGAAGAAATGCGCTACGAAGGCTATGGCATTGGTGGCGCAGCGGTGATGGTGGATTGTCTGACTGATAACAAAACCCGTACCGTAGCCGATGTGCGCCATGCGTTTAGCAAACATGGTGGCAATCTTGGCACCGATGGCTGTGTCGCCTTCCAGTTTACCCATTGTGGTTACCTTATCTTTGCCCCCGGCATCAACGAAGATGCGCTGATGGAAGCCGCGTTAGAAGCCGGTGCCGATGATGTAATTAACCATGAAGATGGTTCGTTAGAGGTCATCACGCCACCGTATGACTTTGTCAATATCCGTGAGACGTTAGAAAAGGCAGGCTTTAAAGCCGAAATGGGCGAAGTTACCATGCGGGCACAGAATGACACAGTGTTAGAAGGTGATGATGCTGTCAAAATGCAGAAACTTTTAGATGCGTTAGAAAGTCTGGACGATGTGCAAGAGGTTTATACCTCTGCCGTGTTTGACCAAGCCTAATTGTCGATTGAATTAAACAAGAGAGAAATACCATGTCTATCGCCCATCCTGCCTCGGTTTATCTTCATCGCCGACAACATCTCTTGCAGCAGGTGGGCGATGGTGTGGTGGTGTTGGCCACAGCGCCAGAGCGCCAGCGCAATGCCGATGCCCACTACCCCTATCGCTTTGATAGCAATTTTTACTATCTCACTGGTTTTACTGAACCCGAGGCGGTGGTGGTACTGGATGGCCGTACCGGTAAAAGCATTTTGTTTTGTCGTAGCAAACACGAAGAACGCGAAATTTGGGATGGTTTCCGCTATGGCCCTGCGGCAGCGGCGGAAGAATTTGCCTTTGACGAAGCACACCCCATTGAAGAATTAGCCAACCAGATGCCCACCTATCTGGCAGACCGACCAGCGATTTACTACCCATTAGGTCAATGTGCCGGTTTTGACCGGCAAGTGTTAGATTGGTTAGACCAAGTCCGTAGCAAAGCACGTTTAGGCATTCAAGCCCCATCGCAGCTGCATGACTTACAGCCTTTATTGGCAGAAATGCGTTTGTTTAAGGATGAGCACGAACGCACCTTACTGCGCCAAGCCGCCCGTATTTCAGCCCAAGCCCATCGCCTTGCGATGCAAGCCAGTCGCCCCGGTCGCTACGAATATGAAATCGAAGCAGTGTTACTGCATCATTTTGTTGCCAGTGGTGCACGTGCACCAGCGTATGAATCCATCGTTGCCAGCGGTAAAAATGCCTGCGTTTTGCACTATGTCAGCAACCGTGATCGCTTGCGTGATGGTGAGTTGTTGTTAATTGACGCGGGGTGTGAATACCACGGTTACGCTGGTGATATTACGCGAACATTCCCGATCAATGGCCGGTTCACCCCAGCTCAACGGGCGGTATACGATATTGTGTTGGCTAGCCAACAAGCAGCGATTGCCGCCTGTCAGGTCGGTGCAAGTTGGGATACCCCAGCCAATGCGGCTCTCACCATTTTGGTACAAGGCTTGATCGATTTAGGCTTATTACAAGGCAGCGTTGACGGCAATATCGAAAGCGAAACTTATAAACGGTTTTACATGCACCGCATTGGCCATTGGCTGGGCTTAGATGTCCATGATGTCGGGGCCTATAAGCAACAAGGTGTGTGGCGTCCGCTACAAGCAGGGATGGTAACCACCATCGAACCCGGCTTATATATTCGCGCTGGTGACGGTGTACCGACTGAATTTGCCAATATCGGCATCCGTATTGAAGACGATGTGTTAATCACCGAACAGGGACATGAAGTATTGACTGCGGAAGTCCCGACTGATCCGGTGGCGATTGAGACATTGATGGCAACCACGAAGGGATAAACCATCATGCAAAATACCAGCCATGATTTTGATGCCATCATTGTCGGCGCCGGCCCCGTGGGGACGGTCATTGCCCTACAACTGGCAAAACAAGGCCGGCGGGTCGCCGTTGTTGAAGCTCGCGCCAGCCGTGTCAACACCGACAGCACGACACAAGATCCTCGGATTCTGGCGCTTTCACGTTTGAGTGTCGATTTACTACAACAAGCCGGTGTCACCCTTCCCGTCAAGCAACTGACTGCGATTCAACAAGTCCATGTCAGCCAAGCCGGTGCCTTTGGCCGCACTTTACTCAGTGGAGCCGATATTGGTGTGACTGACTTGGGCTATACCATGGCCTATCACGATCTCGACCAAGCGGTGGGACACGCACTTAACCAAGCGCCTATCCATTTGTTTCAGGGGTGGCGTGGGGAAAAAATCGGTAATCTTGCTGCGTATGCCAGCTTAACCATTCGTCACCCTGAACAGGGTCAACAACTGTTGACCAGTAAATTATTGATCGCAGCCGAGGGCGGCAGCGTCTTACAGCAACTTCCCAGTTTGCATCATCATGTTCATGACTATGAACAATCGGCCCTATTGTGCCGTTTAGCCCTCGCTGAGGGTTATCAACACCAACACATTGCCTATGAACGCTTTGCCGAAGGCGGGCCTTTTGCCTTGTTGCCGGTGGGGTCGGAGATGATGTTAGTGTGGACACGCCGCCATGCCGCTGCGGAAGCCTTGCTTAACAGCACCCCAGCTGAGTTTCTTGATGCGCTGCATCAAATTTGTGGTCATAAACTGCGTTTTGCTGCCTGTGTCAGCCCACCGCAGGCCATTCCGCTGCGCTTAAAATTAGCGAACAAACTGCATGCCGGACGAGTAGTGTTAGTGGGAAATGCAGCACAAACCTTACACCCAGTGGCAGCACAAGGCTTGAACCTCGGCTTGCGTGATGCGGACACTTTATTGCCTTTATTGGCACATGCTCGCGATATTGGTGCACCGGCATTGCTGCATTGCTACCAACGCCAACGTCAACGTGACCGCCTAACGATTACTGCGTTTACTCACAGTCTAATCGGTCTGTTCGATCATCACGATCCTATCAGCCGTCTAGGGCGTGGCATTGCGCTTTCTGCTTTGGACATGCTGACTCCACTACGACAGCGATTTACACATAAATTAGTCTTTGGCTTGGAGTATTGAGCGATGAATACAGCCCATTATGATGTAGTAATTCTGGGTGGCGGGTTGGTCGGTGCAAGCTTGGCGTTAGCGTTATCGCGCAAAGGATTACACGTCGCCGTGATTGAGCCGCATCCTCCAAGCGAACGCCAGATCACACTCGATGATGATACCGAATGGGATGCGCGGATTTACGCTATCAGTCCAGCCAATCGCCAATGGTTAGAACAAATGGGGGCTTGGCCACAGGAACACCGAGTGGGGAATGTGCACGCCATGCAGGTAAAAGGCGATCACGGTGGCGAAATTATGTTTGATGCCCACGACGCTAAACAAAAACGGTTGGCATCGATTGTCGAAAACCGTTGGTTGTTGCACAGTATTTGGCAGCAGTTGTTGGTATCCGAGGTTTCGCTTTACACCCCTGCTCAAGTCAGTGCCTTTGTCCGCGAACCAGACCGCGTGTTGCTTACCCTGCAGGACGGTAGCCAGCTAGAAGCGGCTTTGCTGGTTGGATGTGATGGTGCCAATTCATGGGTTCGTGAACAAATTGGCATCAAGGCCAAAATCAAACCCTATGGTCAATCCGGCGTCGTGGCAAATTTCCATTGTCAATACTTACATGGTGATATTGCCCGTCAATGGTTTGTCGGTGACAGCATTTTGGCGTGGTTGCCATTGCCACAACAACGCATTTCGATAGTTTGGTCACATGCCAACCCCGACAGCTTGCTGTCATTATCCCCCGAAGCATTAGCCGAAAAAGTTGCCGCCGCAGGCCAACATGCCCTCGGGCATTTCACCACCCTCACTCCCGCACAAGCCTTCCCTCTGCGGTTAATTCAACCCGAACACATGATTAGCCAACGGGTAGTACTCGCTGGCGATGCCGCCCACACGGTGCATCCTCTCGCCGGACAAGGCGTCAACCTAGGGTTTGGTGATGCTCGCGAATTAGAACGCTTATTGGGCAATGCCAAGGGCAGCGATGTAGGCGAATGGCTATTATTGCGGCGCTATGAACGTGCCCGCCGTGAAGCCGTGCTGGCAATGCAACTCGGATGTGATGCACTGCATCAGTTATTCCATACCCAACTACCGTTATCGCGTTGGGTACGCAACACCGGACTCAACCTCACCAACCATATCGGCCCAGTCAAACGCCAGTTGGCACGTTACGCCATCGGCTTTTAAGGAGTGTATTTTGTTTGCTATTCCCCGCCGCTTTTTGCGCACCACTACGTTACTGACCCTGAGCGCAACCCTGCTCGCCTGCCAAGCGCAAGCCGCCGATGAAAGCCAAACGGTCAAAAAATTGTTTAGCCAAAAGTTTCCACAACGTGAAGTGGTGCAGGTACAAGCCAGCCCAGTCAGTGGGGTGTATGAAGTGGTGTTAGCTGGACGGCAGGTGGTCTATACCGATGCCAAAGTTGCGCACATGTTTGTTGGTGAGTTAATCGATATTGAAGGCCGAGTGAGCCTCACCGAGGAACGGGTGGCAGAACTGTCCCGTGTCGATTGGAAAACCTTACCCCTCCAGCACGCCATTCAAGATAAACGTGGTAACGGTCAGCGGAAAATCGCGGTGTTTTCTGATCCAGATTGCCCGTTTTGCAAGAAGTTAGAAAAAGAAGGCCTCGCCAAGCTCGATAATGTCACGATTTACACCTTTCTCTATCCATTAGAGCAATTACACCCGGATGCAATGCGTAAATCGGCACAGATTTGGTGTTCAAAAGATAAGCTACAGGCGTGGGCACAAACCATGCGCAATAACCAAGCCACCAGTGGCAGCGGTGATTGCAAAACACCCTTGGCCGAGATTCAAGCCTTAGGCCAGAAATTGGGTATTCAGGGCACACCGGCGTTGATTTTTGAAAGCGGTAAGTTGGTTGCTGGCGCAATTCCGGCGGAAGATATTGAAAAATTGTTGAGCCAGAAAAAATAATCAAACGACTGTTTGACAGCATCCATAACGGCTGGCACAATCAGTCCATCTCCTGATTTCCACCAAGGGAAAGATACGATGTCTGATTTGGCCTCTTTGTTTGCCCAAGCTCAAGCCGATGTGAAAACACTGGCAGAAAAGCCAGACCCACAAACCCTGTTACAACTGTATGCCTTGTTTAAACAAGCCAGCAGCGGTGATGTCAGTGGCGAACGCCCAGGGATGATGGATTTCATCAATCGCAGTAAATACGATGCTTGGGAAAAGTTAAAAGGCCAATCTTCAGATAGCGCGATGCAAGCGTATATTGACTTGGTCAATCGGTTGTTAGGTAAGTGATTTCTGCTTCTCTCTCTCCAAAAATTGGTGGCGCACTAGCCATCTGGGACGCGAAAGCGTCCCTTTTTTTTACCTGTTTTTCATTATTAAAACCATTTGTTCTTTTTTGTTGTGCTGCATATCCTAAACCACAGTTTAAGCGTAAGATGGCTTTCTTTGTTTAATCAGTAGAAGGTTATGCCTAATCTGACACAAAATGTGAAAGAAAATGGGGTGACGTTGGCATTGTTGGCCTATGTCATTTGGGGCTTATTTCCCCTTTATTGGAAACCGCTTGCTGCTGTTCCAGCACTGGAAATCCTTGCTCACCGCATTATCTGGTCTGCCCTGTTGTTATTCCTGATCTTGGGCTGGCGTAAGCAATGGGTGTGGCTGGCCCAACTTGACCGCAAAACTCTACAGGCTTTTGCTTTGTCTTCTGTTTTATTAGCAACGAACTGGCTGATTTACATTTGGGCGGTGAACGCGGGGCATGTGGTAGAGGCTAGTCTGGGCTATTTCATTACACCGCTGCTGAATGTGGCGTTGGGGGCAATCGTATTGAAAGAACGCCTGCGCCGGCCACAACAAATGGCGGTGTTATTGGCGATGATGGGCGTGGCGTGGATGGGCTGGCAAGCAGGTGTACCGCCGTGGATTGCATTGGCGATTGCTGCGAGTTTTGGTGCGTATGGTTTGTTGCGTAAGGTTGCTCGGCTTGGTTCGTTAGAAGGATTGGCATTAGAAACATGGCTGATTGTTTTGCCGGCCTTGGCTTATTTGTTGTGGCAGGAATGGCAAGGCACAGCGATGTTTGGTGCGGCAGTGTCGTGGCAGGTGAATAGTTTATTGGTGGGGGCGGGTGTGGTGACAGCGGTGCCATTGTTGCTGTTTGCCGCCGCCGCCCGACAGCTCGATTTAGCCACGTTGGGTTTATTGCAATATCTGTCACCAAGTATCCAATTTACCCTCGGTGTTTTGGTGTTTGGTGAGGGACTCGATGCAGGCCGGCTGACCGGTTTTGTCCTGATTTGGGCTGCTTTATTGGTATTTAGCGCCGAAGGATTATGGCGGCGGCGCTATGGATTTACTTAGTTTTTGCCTGTTGAATCCGCAGGCGGAACGGGTAGTTCCCTTGATGGGGGAGTGGGTTGAGTTCATCTTCAAAAGTATACACGCGTAATAGATATTTCCCCTCTTCTGGTAAGGTGCCCCACCAATCTCGGGTATCGGGCACGACCAGAGCACTTTTCTCAATCTGCCACAACAGAAAATATACGCGACTATCCGAGCCTTGTAGTGAAATGCGTAAGGCTTGCCCTTCTTGCCCTTGAAACGTGTAATCCTGAACCCGTCCTTGGCTCACATTGCCGCTGAGCTGCTGACTTTTCCCGACGTTGGGTAAACGCAGTAGTTTTTGCTGTGGCATGGCAACAATCTGCGGCGTTGGTGGTGTCGAAGTGGCAAGGGCGGTGGGGAGTGAGAACAGCATGGCTAAGCCACTGATGCAAAAGACACGATGCCACATAGCGATAATTCCCTTTTTGCCGTTGTCGTGATTGATACAATAAACGCGATAGCGCCGACATGACAAGCTATTAACCTCGAAAATAACGCTGTCCCAATCCTGCAATTCCTACCGCTGCTCGGACAAACGCATAACAACACCACATCAAACTGCGCTCTAGCCAATGTGCATGCCGTAGTCGTAACAAGTGCACAGGGCGGCTATATTGTTCAATGCGTGTCACCACCCGATCACGCAGATGGTCGGCAAACAGATGGTTTTTGACTACCACATTGGCTTCTTGTGCCAACATCAAGCTAAAGGGATCGATATTGGATGAGCCGACTGTGGCCCATAAACCATCAACGATGGCCACTTTGGCATGTAAAAACCCCGCACGATATTCGTAAATTTCGACCCCCTCGCGCAAAAAATCACGAAACAACACACGGGTGGCATAGTAAAAAATCGCATGGTCAACTCGACCTTGCAGCAAAATTTTGACCTTCACTCCACGCTGTGCCGCATGTTTGATGGCGTGGCGAAAGCGAAAGCCGGGTAAAAAATAGGCATTGGCAATGATGATTTCGCGGCGCGCGCTGTGAATTTCTTTGAGGTATTCAATTTCGATACTTTGCCGATGACGGACATTATCGCGGGTCAAAAACCGAACATTTAACTCACCAGCCGGCTGTTGTATGGGGATCAATCTTGGAACGGGGGCAATTGAACCGCGTAACCACCGTTCTCGCCGCCACATTTTTTTGATGGTTTGATAAATCGGCAACACAATCGGGCCACGTAGCCGCACGGCATAGTCATAACGCGGCAAAAAATGGGGTTCGGCATCATCCAAGTCGTGATGTAAATTGATGCCCCCCACAAAGGCAATCGTGCCGTCAATCATTGCCAATTTACGATGTAGGCGGCGCAGGCGGTTGCGCCGTGGCAACCAACGTAGCCGTTCGGGGCGGAAAAATAAAAACTCGACGCCAGTGGCTTGAAAGCGTTGTTGCCATTGTTCAGGAAAATCACGCGAGCCAAACCCATCGACCAACACATAACAACGTACACCACGCTGTGCTGCCGCTGCCAAGGCCATCGCAATCGGCTGGCTGGCACTGTCGATTCGGAAAATATAGGTTTCGAGATGAACTTCCTGTGTGGCGTGCTCGATGGCGTGTAATAAAGCAGGAAAAAACTCGCTGCCGGTTTCGAGTAAATCAACCTGATTGCCAGAATACCAAGAATGAACCATCACAAAATCAGTGCAGATAAAGGCGAGGTAACAGTTCTGCCGCGAGGGGCAGATGATCGGAAAGGGCACCCCACGGTGCGCCGCGCAGCACTTCGGCATGATGTGGCACCAGACCACGCACATAAATGCGATCTAATGACAACAAGGGGAAACGTGCCGGAAAGCTACGGGCATAGTGACCGTGGAGATGGTGAAAAATTTCTTGCAAGCCAAGGTCTTCGCTCAGATGGTCGCAGGCTTCGCCACGCCAATCATTAAAATCCCCTGCCAAAATCAAAGCATGATCAGCAGGTACGGCGCGTTGAATATAGTCTTTTAATGCAGAAAATTGCTTGCGGCGGTCGCGTGCCAATAAATTGAGGTGAACACACAGCGCCGATACTGTTACCGGCCAGCGTGGTAGCTGTAATTCACAATGCAATAGGCCACGACTTTCAAAACGATTGACTGAAATATCAAGATTGCACCATTGCTGAATCGGGAAGCGCGATAAGATCGCGTTGCCATGATGACCGTGGGCATAGTGGGCATTTAAGCCATAGGCAACACGGTGTTGCAAACGGCGGGCGAGGTAGTGATGCTGTGGCTCATGGGGCCAATCGGCAAAGCGCAAGGCGCGTTGGCCATGACGACCTTGCACTTCTTGTAAAAACAACACATCTGCGTTGAGTTGTTGCAAACTCTCGGCCATATTCGGCAACTGAAGGCGGCGGTTGAGCGGCGACATGCCTTTGTGGATATTGTATGAGGCAATTCGGAGAGGTTTTAGCATCGGGCACCGCGCGCAAAGTGATAGAGGCAAGATGATGGGCAATCTAGCACAACGCAAGGCCAACTCAAGCCCTCTATGCTTTTGCGATTGCCTGTCGTCTCTGTGCCGCTTTTGAACATAGGAAAACCAATATGGCAACTTTTGTCCCACATCTACAACATCCTATTATCAACCCTTTCCCCGGGATTCGAACATTAGAACAACAATTGGGGCATGCTGTTCCAACTCGTATTGGTTCAAATGAAAGTCCCCCTTATCCAGCACATCCCGTAGCACAGCTTAATTTAGCCGACTGTGCGCCCTATTATCCCGACCCGTATGCCCGTGATTTACGGCAACAACTGGCCGAACGATGGGGAACGAACGCCGACTGCATTGCTGTTGATGCAGGGGCGGATGCGCTGTTATTGCTGTTTTTGCGTCTGTTTTGCCAAGTGGGTGATGCGGTGGTGTTAACCGCAGGGAGTTATCCCACTTTCCCTTATTTTGCTCGCGGTTGTGGTGTGAGCTTATTTGAATGTCCTTACCATCCTGAGACCCTGCAACACGATCTCACCGCTTTGGCGGCGGCGGCCGAGCAACATCAGGCCAAACTGGTGTATGTAGCCAATCCAGACAACCCCACCGGCTCGGTTTATTCTTTTGCTGAGATTGCCGCCTTCCGTGCCCGTTTACCGGCCGAGACCTTCTTGCTGCTTGATGAAGCGTATATCGATTTTTATCAAGATAGCGAACAAGGCACGATCTTGCCGAATACTGCACGTGTTCGAACGTTTTCCAAAGCCTATGCTTTGGCTGGAATGCGGGTGGCTTATGTGTTGGCAGAGCCAGAAGTCATTGCTAAAGCAGATCAAATTCGCATCCAATTTGCCGTGTCTCATCCGGCACAGTTAGCCGCCTTGGCAGCGTTGGCTGATCCGGCGTGGTCGCGTGGTCTGGTCGCACATAGCATTGCCCTCCGCGATCAGCTGGCACAGGCGCTACAGCAACTCGATTACTGTGTGTTGCCTTCGGCCACTAATTTTGTTTGTGTGGTGTTGCCACAAGTCGAACAAGCACAGGCCATTCAGCGGCGATTGTGGCAAGACGGGATTGCAATTCATCGCCCTCCTCATCCTGCCAGTGCCCATCTCCTCCGCATCAGTGCTCATCCTGCTGCTTTAACCCCAGCGTTCTTATCCGTCTTTGCTGCTGCACAACGTGGGGCACTGTGATGCGTTGGCTAAAAACGGCGGCGGTGTTGGCATTATTTTCTAGCGTGGCGATAGCACAAACGACACCACCGCGTTTGGGCCTTGTACTGGGGGGCGGTGGTGCGCGTGGTTTTGCCCATTTGGGGGTGTTAAAACAGCTGGAAGCATGGCGGGTGCCGGTGGCGTGTATTGCGGGGACCAGCGCTGGTTCGCTGATTGGCGGTTTTTACGCCAGTGGAATGCCGTTGCCAGCGATGGAACGTGCTTTTGCCACGGCGGATTGGGATGGCATTTTGTCAGGGCGGGTGCCGCGTGAACAAGTGCCATATCAACGCAAGCGCGATGACTATAAAAATTATTTTGATGTTGTGCTTGGGGTGCGTAATTGGCAATTCCAATTTCCGCGTGGTGCCATCAATTCACAAAAAATTGATTTATTTATCCGTGAGTTAACCCGTGATGCTGAAGTGGCGGCCTTCGACCGTTTACCGATTCCGTTTGAAGCCGTCGCCACCGATTTAACCACGGGTGAAGCGGTGGTTTTTCGTGAGGGAAAACTGGCAACGGCATTGCGTGCCAGCATGGCGGTGCCGGGCTTGTTTGATCCGGTGGCGCAGGGTGACACCTTGTTGGTCGATGGCGGGTTGGCTCGCCAGTTGCCAATTGAAAATCTTAAGCAAAAACGCTGCGCCGACGTGTTGTTAGTGGTGGATGTTGGTTCAGACAATCTCGCCCCACAGCAAATTAAGACGGTGTTTGATGTGCTGGCGCAAACCACCAATGTCGGCATTATGCAGAACGTACGCCAGCAGCTGGCGTTGTTGACACCGGCAGACATGGTATTGCGTCCTGAGTTGGGGCCGTTGAGTGCTGCTGATTTCCGCAAAAGCACTGAGTTTGCGCTGAAAGGGCAACAAGCGATTCAACCGCTGGCGGCAACCTTGCAACGCTTTTCGGTGTCGCCAGAAGCCTATCAAGCTTGGAAACAACGCCGCGAACAATGGCAACCTCACGCGCCGCGTGTCGATCAAGTGGAAGTCAAGCCGTTAGACATTGCCAATCGGGAATGGATTAAACAGGCCTTGCCCGTGACAACTGGGCAGCCGTTAGATCAACCGCAGTTGCACCAGCAAATTGAACATTTATTTGCCAGTGGTGATTTTGACCGCTTGAATTATCGCCTCGATCAACGTGAGCAGCACAACATCCTCACCATTGAAGCACTTGAACGAGCACAAGCACCAAACTACCTGCGCTTTGGTTTATCGCTGCGCGCCGATACCGACGACAGCAGCGACTTTAATTTGTTATTCAGCCATCGCCGCATTTGGCTGAATGATGCCGGTGGTGAATGGCGTAATGAATTCGAGCTGGGGCGCGGTGGTGGCTTCTCGACTGAATGGTTCCAGCCTTTCAGCTACACCAGTCCCTATTTCTTTGCTTTGGGTGCGGGGCGCAATGCCGAGCCATTTAGTGTCTATGACATCGATGGCAATGAATACTCTCGCTATAACTTATATCGCAACTATCTGCGTGCCGAAGTCGGGGTTAATTTAGGCAATTATGGTGAATGGCGAACAGGGATTGAACGCAACCGGATCAGTGCCGAACGCAAGGTTGGCGATCCGAGTTTATTTGCTAATGAACGCGGTTGGTTAACCCAATTCTCTAGCCGCTTGTTGATCGATCAATTTGATAACCCACGCCTGCCGCGCCAAGGTTATTTTGTCAGTGCCGAACTGGCGCATTTGCTTGGTGAAGACAGTACCGTGTTACGGGCTCGCGGAGATTGGGCACAGACTTGGGGCAAACAGACATGGCGGTTAAGTGGCCGTTATGCACAACAATTTGGCCGTGCTGCCGAGGTCAATGCCTTTGCCTTGGGAGGCTTCTTGAATTTGTCGGGGTTAAAACCGAAACAGCTGCTGGGTTCACGCTTAGCGTTTGCACGCCTAATGAGTTATCGCCAAATTGCTGCTATGTCACAACCGTTTGGCACCGGCTTGTATGCGGGTTTTTCCCTTGAAGCTGGGCGAGTGTGGGAAGGCCAAGGGCTGATTCAGGTTCGTGATGAGTGGATTCCAGCGGCATCGGCTTTTGTGGTAACCGATACCTTGCTTGGGCCGTTGTTCTTGGGCGTTGGACATGCTAAGGGCGGCGATGCCACGGGTTATCTCTATTTGGGGGTGGATTATTAAAGCCAACCGCGACCATAGGCGTGCCGCTGTGACAGTGGCCGCCACCAGCGGTATAGACTATGCACTGCTCCAACCAAAATTAACCCTGCATCAAACAGGTAATCCCACAGGTTTTGGGATTCTAATAACCCTAACTGCCATGCAATTAAGCCACACACCAAATACCAGCCAAGGCGATAGCCCAAGCTATGCCACAACAAAGCAACCGCAGCAACGGCAATAGCAAATGGGGTGTGATAACCGAGGCTATAACCATCCCACGGCACAAATCCCAACGCACTGCTATACAACACCAGCGCTGGCAATAACAAACCGATTAACCATTCTGGGCGTGTTAGGCCAGCAATTTCACCTTGATAGTGATCGCGGGGTGGCTGACGCTGTAGGAATAGCAATACCAACATGCTGCTGATACTCAGATCGCCCCACAGACCGCGCAACCAAGCTGCGATAGACAAACCCGCAATCGGTAGCGATAGTGCCAAGAGAAACACCACAAGACCAATGCCAAAGCGCACGACCACCGGGCTATGTTGCCGCAGGCCATAACTGCTTAAAGCGGCCAATAACCATGCTTGCCCAGCCAGCCCGACGGCATCAGTTAAAGAAAGCGGATTCAAGGCAGAGTCTCCTTGCCTGCTTGTAACCAAGCGCGGTTAAAGCGCACATGGCGAATTTCTTTGCGTTGCCATGTGTAGAGCAAATCAATTACCCCGTTATGCTGCAATAAGTAGGGATAAGAAAACTCGTCACCACTGGGGGTGCTGCTGCCGGCTAGGCTGCGGACAAATTCAAATTGTTCGCCGTTATCCGACAGAAAGGCCGCGAGATGATAGCGGCCACCGGTTGACGGGTTGGCCAGCAATAAAATTTTACCATCGTCCAATCGCACACTGGCTACCGCTGCATTAGGGTTATCGACATTGGTGGCCTGCGGGGGGCTCCATTTTTTGCCACCGTCGCGGCTGCTGACAAATTGCACTTTGCGGGTTTCCCCGCTGCTACGCAGCCAAGCCATCGCTTGTTGCCCATTGAGCGCAAGCGGGGCAGGTTGCAGGGTATCGACTGCCCGTAGAATCGCGCTCGAACCTTGGACCGTTCCTTTATCCAATAATAAAAACTGCGGATATTTGTTCACAAACTCGTGATAAGCCGGCAGCAACACCCGACCATCTTGTAATGCGAGAGGTTGGGCGCGGGCGAGGGTGCTGATATTGAAAAAGGGACTGCTGATCAGGCGCTGTGCCGGTTGCCATGTTTTGCCCTGATCGTAGGAAATGCGGTGATTAAGCGCACTGCCGGCCCAACCGCCTAAACTGACCGAGACATAGACCAGATGCAACGCACCGTCTGAGCTGCTGTAGAGCACGGGGTTGCCAACTTTACGCACATAGCGTTGTGTTTGCTGCATCGTGCTCTGCCGGTCGGCTAATTTTTGTGGGGTTGACCAACTGACACCATCAAAGCGGCTTGACCAAATCGCAACGTCGGCGGCGCCTTCGCGGCTGCCAGCAAACCAAACAGCCAATAGCTGGCCCCCTTCTAGCGCCACTGCACTGGCGGCGTGAACCGAAGGTGAACCGCTGACGGTGGGTAAACTGGTTTCGCGATAGGTTGCAATGCGCTGCTCTGGGCTAAACGGAAAGTGAGCAGGTAAAGCCAACTGGTTGGTCTGGGTTTCTTGTCGCCACAACAACGGCGCTAAGCCACATACCAACAACAGAAGAAATAGAGGACGAATGCGCCAAGCGCGACGAGAAGAAGCAAACATGGGCCGCAGTGTAGCACAGCGTATTGCCGCACTGTTTTGTCAAAAAGCAGAAAAACCGAGGGGAATGTGTGGATCCCCTCGGCTCATTTTCATTGCTGTTAAGTTCACCGGCGAAAAGCCGAGATTTTGTTAATTTTGTAATTCTGCTCTGTCGCGGAAATGTGCCAGTGCCTCAGGATTGGCCAGCGCCCCCAAATTGTGTACCGGTTCGTTGTGAATGACATTTTTTACTGCCAATTCAACGATTTTGCCGCTGATGGTTTTTGGAATATCAACCACCTGCAGAATCTTGGCTGGCACATGGCGTGGGCTGGCACCCTCACGAATTTGCTGTTTAATCCGTTGGCTGATGCTGTCGTCCAGTGCAATGCCCTCTCGCAATTTAACAAACAACACCACCCGTTCATCGCCATCCCAGCGTTGGCCGCAGGCCAAGGACTCTAACACTTCGTGGACTTGTTCGACTTGGCGATAAATTTCTGCTGTGCCGATACGGACACCACCCGGATTTAGCACTGCATCTGAACGGCCATAAATAATCATGCCATCGTGTTCGGTTAATTCAGCAAAGTCGCCATGACACCAAATATTGGCGAAACGGCCAAAATAGGCGCTGCGATATTTTTCGCCGGTGGGGTCATTCCAAAACGCGACGGGCATCGAAGGGAAAGGCTTGGTGCACACCAACTCGCCTTTTTCTTGCCGCACCGGTTGTCCTTGTTCATTAAAAATATCGACCGCCATCCCCAAACCACGGCATTGCAATTCGCCGCGATAAACCGGCAAATTGGCACAACCGAGGGCAAAGCACGACACAATATCGGTGCCACCAGAGATTGAGGCCAAATTGAGATCGGCTTTAATGTCGCGATAGACATAATCAAAGCCTTCAGCCACCAGTGGCGAACCGGTAGAGAAAATGGCGCGTAAAGCACTTAAATCGTGGGTTTGTGCGGGTTTTAAGCCCATTTTGGCCGCCGCATCAAGGTATTTCGCCGAGGTGCCGAAGTGGGTGCAATGTTCGGCTTGTGCGTAATCCCACAGCACATTACCACCTGCGGCAAACGGCGAACCATCGTATAACAATAGCGTGGCATCCGAAGCCAAACCCGACACCAACCAGTTCCACATCATCCAACCGCAGGTTGTGAAGTAAAACAGGCGGTCGCCTTCCCGCACATCAGCATGCAGTTGATGTTCTTTGACATGCTGTAATAGCGTGCCGCCGGCACCGTGGACAATACATTTTGGCTTGCCGGTGGTGCCGCTAGAAAACAGGATGTAGAGTGGGTGATTAAACGGCAAGCGGACAAACTCAATCTCACCTGCCGGATACGGGGCAAGGAAGTCATCCCAATTTTGCGCCCGTTCATCGCTGAAACCTGCCAGCGTGCCGTCATGGATATATGGCACGGTGACAATGCGGCTGACGGTTGGTAAACCGGCGGCAATCGCACTGACTTTGCTGGCAATATCAATTTTCTTGCCGTTATACCAATATCCATCTGGCACAAACCACACTTTGGGCTCGACCTGACCAAAACGATCAAGGGCACCATCCACCCCAAAATCAGGCGAACAAGACGACCAAATCGCCCCGATGGCACTGCTGGCCAACATGGCAATCAAGGTGGCTGGCATGTTCGGCATCATCCCCGCAACGCGGTCGCCGACACCCACCCCTTGCGCCCGTAAGGCTTGGGCCAATCGCGAAACGGCTGCATACAGTTCGGCATAACTCAACTGGGTTTTGCACTGATCTTCACCCCAGAAAACCAAGGCCTGCCGTTCATCACGCCGCCGCAAGAGGTTCTCGGCAAAATTCAATTTGGCTTGGGGAAACCATTCCGCGCCGGGCATGGCCGTGGGTTGCCGTAAGCGCTCGCTGCCCATGTTCCCTATTATGCCAGTGAATTGCCAGACCTCTTGCCAAAAGGCTTCGCTGTCTTCGACACTCCAGCGGTGTAGGGCTTGGTAGTCAGCAAACTCACGCCGAGTGTGGCGGATAAATGCTGACAAACGAGTGGATTGAATATGTTCTGCGCTTGGCTGCCATAACGGGGCGGACATAGTAGGTTTCTCCTCCAATGAATCCTGCAATAGGGATTCGTCTCTTTTATTGTGTCTTGCGTTTTGCTAATAGCGCTTGGCTAACTTTGCTGGCTGGGGCGCGTTCGAGGGCTTGGCTGATAAAGGCGGTGGCATCTAATAAGCGTGTCAAATCAATCCCTGTTTCAACACCGAGCCCTTGGAACAACCACACCACATCTTCGGTCGCGACATTGCCCGAGGCGCCCTTGGCATAGGGACAGCCGCCCAAACCCGCAATCGAACTGTCAAATACGCGTACACCCATTTGATAGGCGGTGTAAATATTGGCAATCGCCATGCCGTAGGTGTCGTGGAAATGCCCCGCCAGTTTATCGGCAGGGATATGATCTAACACCGCATCTAACATCCGCGCCACATTAGCCGGATTGCCGCTGCCGATTGTGTCGCCGAGCGAAATTTCATAACAGCCCATGTCCAATAGCCGCTGGGCCACTTGTGCCACTTGGCTGGGGGCAATCTCACCTTCATACGGACAGCCGACCACACAAGAAACATAGCCGCGTACCCGAATGCCGGCTTGTTGGGCGCTGTGCATGATGGGTGAGAAGCGATCAAGGCTCTCACTGATTGAGCAGTTGATATTTTTTTGGCTGAACGATTCACTGGCAGCGGCAAATACCGCGACTTCCTTCACCTCGGCGGCAAGTGCTTGTTCAAAGCCATATTGATTGGGGGTTAAGACTGGGTAGTTGATATTGCCATGTAAATCGAGTGCGGCTAACACCTCGTTGGTATCAGCCATTTGCGGTACCCACTTAGGCGAGACAAAACTGCCTGCTTCGATGGTATCGACACCGGCGGCGGCGAGGCGGCGAATCAGCTCGATTTTGACCTCGGTACTGATGCGCTGTTTTTCATTTTGTAAGCCATCGCGTGGCCCGACTTCGACAATTCTGACTCGCATAGTGAGTGGCTCCTGAAGGGAGGGTTAATCCGCCATAAAATCGACGAGGTCGTCGCCATCACCGACTTGATCGCCGGCGGCAAAATAGAACTCTTGTACCACACCATCTGCTGGCGCAGAAATCGTGTGTTCCATCTTCATGGCTTCCAAAATCATCAACGGGCTGCCTTTTTCAACGCGGCTACCTACTTCGGCCAGCAAGGCCACCACGCGCCCGGGCATTGGCGCTTTTAAGTGGGTATCACCATGGACCCCTGCGGCATTGACTGCAAAGGGATTGTGGCGATTGACCGCGACGCGACGGGTGGCGCTGAACAAAACCCGCTGTGCCCCCTGTGCAAATACATCGACTTGGCGGCGATGACCGTTCAACGTGGCAATCAGGCGCGCCCCTTGACGTTCGGCGCTTAATTCAAAACGCTGTTGGTCAACAATGACACAAAATTGCCCGTTTTGTTGGCTGATTTGTACTGTCCAATGGCGATCAGCATCTTCAAGATCATCAAAACGCAGGCTGCGTTGTGCCACGCTATTGAGGCGCCAGCTGGCACGGCGGCTGTCGGGGTTGTCAGCTAACACTTCTGCGACAGCTAACAAGGCCAATTCTTCGGCACTGATCGCTGGTGGCGGGGTCAGCAAGGTATCTTGATAACGTGCAATCAGGCCGGTGTCTAAATCGGCAGTAGCAAACGCATGGTGGGTCACCAAACGATGTAAGAACGGCAAGTTAGTGGTTAAACCCACCACTTGGTATTCACTCAGCGCCCGTTCCATCCGCGCCAAAGCGGTCTCGCGGTTTTCATCCCATACAATCAACTTGGCAATCATCGGATCGTAAAACGGGGTGATGGTGTCGCCTTCGACCACGCCGGTATCGACCCGTACATACGCCGATTCTGCCGGTGGGCGCAGGGTGTGTAAGGTACCGGTGGCAGGTAAAAAGCCTTTATAAGGGTCTTCAGCATAGACCCGCGCTTCGATTGCATGGCCGTGAATCACCAGCTCTGCTTGCTGTTTTGGTAAGGTTTCCCCTGCTGCGACCCGCAATTGCCATTCCACTAAATCGAGCCCAGTGATCATTTCGGTCACCGGATGTTCGACTTGCAGCCGAGTGTTCATTTCCATGAAATAGAAACGGTCATCGGTGGTATCGACAATAAATTCCACCGTACCGGCACCGACATAGTTCACGGCGCGTGCGGCCGCACAGGCGGCTTCACCCATGTCGCGGCGGCGTGCCTCGCCCATATTCGGGGCAGGGGCTTCCTCTAATACTTTTTGATGACGACGTTGCACCGAGCAATCGCGTTCAAACAGATAAACGGTGTTGCCGTGAGTATCGGCAAACACTTGAATTTCGATGTGGCGCGGTTTTTGTAGGTATTTTTCCACCAACACATGGTCACTACCAAAGCTGGCACGTGCTTCACGTTGGCACGATTCGAGGGCGGCGATAAAGTCTTCTGACTTTTCAACAATCCGCATCCCCTTACCACCACCGCCGGCACTGGCCTTAATCAGCACCGGATAGCCCATTTGGTCGGCTTGTTGCCGCAGAAAATCGGGGGCTTGTTCATCGCCGTGATAACCGGGGACCAGTGGCACACCGGCGGCTTCCATCAGTTTTTTGGCTTCTGATTTTGAACCCATTGCCGCAATTGCTGACACGGGTGGGCCAATAAAGACAATGCCTTCACGGGCACATGCTTCGGCAAAACCTTCATTTTCCGAGAGGAAACCATAACCGGGATGAACGGCTTGTGCACCGGTGCGTTTGGCGACTTCGACAATACGCTCGGCTTGTAAATAGCTTTCAGCCGCTGGCGCACCGCCAATATGCACGGCTTCATCCGCAAGCCGCACGAAAAACGCATCGCGGTCGGCATCAGAATACACGGCAACGGTGCGGATCCCCATGCGGCGTGCTGTTTTAATGACACGGCAAGCAATCTCACCACGGTTCGCAATTAAAATTTTTGTGAACATAACTGACAGTTCCTTACGCTAACCAAGCGGCAGGGCGCTTTTCAAAAAATGCGCTTAAGCCTTCACGGGCTTCTGCGGTGGCGCGAATCGCCGCAATACGTTGCGCGGTATCTTCTAACAAGTTGTCATCGAAGGGATGGCCTTGGCGCAAACCTTCTAACAAATCTTTGGCCGCATGTTGTGCCGCTGGGCCGCCTTTGAGCAGTTCTGCACACACGGTTTGTAAACGGCTGTCGAGTGCCTCGGCCACCACGGTTTCATGGACTAAACCAATACGCATGGCGGTGGCAGCATCCATTCTTTCGGCAGACAAGAAATAGCGTCTGGCTTGTCGCCAGCCAATTGCATCTGCGACATACGGGCCAATCGTGGCGGGAATCAAACCGAGACGGACTTCAGACAGGGAAAAAACCGCTGCATCAGAGGCAATCGCGATATCGCACACGGCAGTTAAACCTGTGCCGCCACCAAAGGCTGCACCATGCACCCGCGCCACAGTCGGTTTTGGACAACGGTAGATGGTCTTCAACATGGCGGCTAATTTGTCGGCATCGGCTCGATTTTGCTCGATGGTGTAGCCAGCGGCGCGTTTCATCCAGTCCAAATCCGCCCCAGCAGAAAAACTTTTGCCACGGCCTGCCAACACGATGACACGTACACTGTCATCCTGTCCCAGTTGGCTAAACGCTTGTGTCAGTTCGCTAATCAGCGTTTCGTTAAAAGCATTGTGAAAGGCTGGCCGGTTCATCCAAACCGTCGCGATGGCATCGTCTTGGGTGATTTCGAGTGTTTCAAATGACATGATCGCCCTCGCTTACATACGGAAGACACCGAAGGGTGTCGGTTCAACCGGTGCGTTTAACGCCGCTTGTAGTGCCAACGCTAACACTTCTCGTGTTTGTGCTGGGTCGATCACGCCGTCATCCCACAAACGCGCACTGGCATAGTAAGGATGGCCTTGCCGTTCATATTGTTCGCGCACCGGGGCTTTGAGTTTTTCTTCATCTTCTGCTGTAAACGCATCACCCAATTGCTCACGCTTGACCTGTGCTAACACCCCAGCGGCTTGTTCACCACCCATCACCGAGATGCGTGAATTTGGCCACATCCACAAGAAGCGTGGGCTGTAAGCGCGGCCACACATGCCGTAGTTGCCTGCGCCAAACGAACCGCCAATCAACACGGTGAATTTGGGGACTTTGGCACAGGCCACTGCTGTAACCAGTTTCGCGCCATCTTTGGCAATGCCGCCGTTTTCGTATTTTTTCCCGACCATAAAGCCGGTGATATTTTGTAAAAACACTAAGGGAATACCGCGTTGGCAGCACAGTTCGACAAAGTGGGCGCCTTTTAACGCTGATTCGGAGAACAAAATACCGTTGTTGGCGATAATGCCGACTGGCCAGCCATCAATTCGTGCAAAACCGGTGACTAAGGTGGTGCCGTAGTTTTGTTTGAATTCATCAAAGGCCGAATCATCGACAAGGCGGGCAATAATTTCACGCACATCAAACGGTTTTTTGGCATCGGCTGGAATCACGCCGTAGATTTCTTCGCTGGCGTAGCGTGGGGGCAAGCTGGCGCTGCGGGTGAGGTCGTCGGCGCGGCGGTGGTTAAGATTGGCCACCACTTGTCGTGCAATCGCCAAAGCATGGGCATCATTTTCTGCCAGATGATCGGCCACGCCCGAAATACGGGTATGGACATCGGCACCGCCTAATTCTTCTGCAGTGACCACTTCACCCGTGGCAGCGCGTACCAGCGGTGGGCCACCCAAGAAAATGGTACCTTGATTACGGACGATAATGGTTTCGTCACTCATCGCTGGGACATACGCCCCACCGGCCGTACACGACCCCATCACCACCGCAATTTGTGGAATGCCCATCGCACTCATATTGGCTTGGTTATAAAAAATGCGTCCGAAATGGTCGCGGTCTGGAAAGACCTCATCTTGCAGCGGGAGGAAGGCGCCGCCAGAATCGACCAAGTAAACGCATGGAAGCCGGTTTTCACGAGCAATGTCTTGTGCTCGCAAGTGTTTTTTCACCGTCATCGGGTAGTAAGTTCCCCCTTTGACGGTAGGGTCGTTGGCGACGATCATGCAATCGACGCCAGACACTCGCCCTATGCCGGTGATGACCCCTGCGCCGGGCGCTTGGTCGTCATACATCCCGAAGGCAGCCAGTTGCGACAGTTCTAAAAAGGGCGCACCAGCATCTAACAACAGATCGATCCGTTCCCGTGGCAATAATTTGCCGCGTGCAAGGTGTTTGGCACGTGGGCCTTCACCGCCGCCGAGAGCATTTTTTGCGACTTTTTCACGCAAATCGGCCACGATGCTGCGCATTTTTTCCGCGTTGAGCTGAAAGTCAGCCGAGCGTGGATTGAGTTTTGATTCGAGGATAGGCATGGGGGAGTGTCCTTCAAACAATCAACGCAATTCGGCCATCAATTCGCGGCCAATCAACCAGCGGCGGATTTCTGAAGTTCCTGCCCCGATTTCATACAATTTGGCATCGCGCAACAGGCGGCCAGTGGCGTATTCATTGATGTAGCCATTGCCCCCCAGACATTGGATGGCATCCAACGCCATTTGCGTGGCTTTTTCTGCGGCATACAAGATGGCACCGGCAGCGTCTTTACGTACTTGACGACCTTGATGGCCGGCATCCAACGCTTGACCAACGGCATAGACATAAGCACGGCTGGCGGAAAGGGTGACGTACATATCGGCTAATTTGCCTTGCATCAGTTGGAAGTCACCGATGGATTGACCAAACTGGGTACGCTCATTGAGGTAAGGCAACACAATGTCCATGCACGATTGCATAATGCCCAATGGGCCAGCCGCTAAGACGGCACGTTCAAAGTCAAGACCAGACATCAATACATTGACACCCTTGCCGACTTCGCCCAACACGTTTTCTTCTGGTACTTCCACATCATCAAAGAACAGCGGATAGGTGTTTGAACCGCGCATCCCTAATTTGTCGAGCTTGCTGCCGGCGCTAAAACCTTTCATGCCTTTTTCGATGATGAAGGCGGTGATACCGCGTGGACCAGCATTAACATCGGTTTTGGCGTAGACCACTAAGGTGTCGGCATCGCCACCGTTGGTAATCCACATCTTGGCGCCGTTGAGCACATAGCGATCGCCTTTTTTATCCGCACGCAATTTCATCGACACCACATCCGAGCCTGCATTAGGTTCGGACATCGCTAAAGCACCGATATGTTCACCTGAAATCAGTTTGGGCAGATATTTGGCTTTTTGTGCGGCATTGCCGTTACGTTTGATTTGGTTGACACATAAATTCGAGTGCGCGCCGTACGACAATGCGACAGAGGCCGAAGCACGGGACAGTTCTTCCATCGCAATCATGTGCGCCAGATACCCCATGTTGGCACCGCCGTATTCTTCATCGACGGTAATCCCCAACAATCCCATATCACCAAATTTTTTCCACAAATCTTCTGGGAACACATTGTCGTGATCGATGGCAGCGGCACGGGGTGCCACTTCGTTTTGTGCAAACTGGCGCACGCTGTCGCGCAACATATCTAAGTCTTCACCCAAATCAAATGGCAGGCTAATCATGATGGGTCTCCTCCGAGAGTCCGATGTAAGAATGGTTGTGTAAGCGAGACTTTAAGTTACGTTGACGTAAGCGTCAATATGCAAGCTTCAACAAAATGACCTCTATCGCCTTTACGCCGTGTCGCTTTGCCCCTCGTTTTGCGTGGTGGCGGTGGTCAATACTTGGCGGCAATGGGCTTCGAGTTTTTCGATTTCATCGAGGATGATTTCAATATCGTGCTTTTGCTGTTCGAGCTGGCGGCGGCGGATAGATAACGAGGCCAATAATTTTAGCGATTGACTGGCTTCATCCGGTTTTGAACCATATAAATCAATAATTTCACGAATCTCGTTGATGGATAGGCCAAGTCGCTTACCGCGTAAAATCAGCTTTAAGCGCACTCGATCACGCCGCGAAAAAATACGTTGGCGGCCCTCACGAATCGGGGTGATAAGGCCTTGCTCCTCGTAAAAACGGAGGGTCCGCAGGGTAATGCCGAATTCATCGGCCAGTTCGGTGATGGTGTAGGTTTTTTCCATGATCGGTGGGCGGGCTCTTGTTTAATGGGGTAAGTTTACGTTAACGTAATGGTAAGCGAAATGCGCTAGCATTCAATGGCTTTTTTTGCTGAGGCATCACAATACAGGAGACACCATGCCTTTACCTAGCTATGTCCACGGTGCAAGCGATCAATCTTTAATTGGTGAATCGTTAGCAACCTATTTCCCAAAAATCTGCCAACAATTTGCTGATCGTCCGGCCTTGATTGTGCGGCATCAGAACATTCGTTGGACGTATGCCGATTTATTCGAGCAAGTTGAACGTATGGCATGTGGTTTACGACGGTTGGGCTTGCAAGCCGGTGATCGGATAGGGATTTGGTCACAAAACAATGTTGAGTGGGTGTTAACACAATTTGCCACCGCCTATGCGGGGCTGGTGATGGTGAATATCAACCCAGCGTATCGCCGTTCCGAAGTGGAATACGCGCTGAATAAGGTGGGTTGTCGGGCTTTGATTGTGTCGCCACAGTTTAAGAGCAGCGATTATTTAGAGATGTTGTACGACTTAGCGCCGGAATGGAAAAACGCTACCCCGGGTCAGCTCAAAGCACAGCGTTTGCCCAATTTGGAAATCGTGATTCGCCTTGGCGAAGGCCAAAGCCGTGGTTTGTTGAATTTTGTCAGCCTCTTGGCTGAGCCCACTGCCGAAGAACGGGCGGCACTGCGCGAACAAGCAGCACTGCTGCAATTTGATGATCCAATCAATATCCAGTTTACGTCCGGCACCACTGGCCAGCCGAAAGGCGCCACGTTATCGCACCACAATATTTTAAATAACGGCTTTTTTGTCGGTGAAGCGATGCGTTTAACCGAACAAGATCGCTTATGTATTCCTGTGCCGTTGTATCACTGCTTTGGCATGGTATTGGGCAATTTAGCGTGTATTACCCACGGTGCAGCGATGGTATTCCCATCTGAAGCCTTTGATGCCCAAGCGGTTTTAGAAACGGTTGAAGCAGAGCAATGCACCGCCTTGCACGGTGTGCCGACCATGTTTATTGCGGTGCTCGACCATCCTGAATTTGAGGAATACCAACTTTCTACCCTTCGCACGGGGATTATGGCCGGTAGCCCATGCCCGATTGAAGTGATGAAACGGGTGGTGGCGGAAATGAATATGGCAGAAGTGACCATTGCCTATGGTATGACCGAAACCAGCCCCGTCAGCTTCCAAAGCCTAACCCACACCAGCCTAGAAAAACGGGTTACCACTGTCGGGCAGGTGCATCCGCATGTTGAGGTGAAAATTGTCGATAACGCTGGACGGATTGTGCCTCGCGGTAGCACCGGCGAATTGCTCACCCGAGGGTATTCGGTGATGTTGGGTTATTGGGGTGATGAAACCAAAACAGCGGAAGCGATTGATGCCGCTGGTTGGATGCACACTGGGGATTTAGCGGTATTAGACGATGAGGGATACTGCAATATTGTTGGTCGGGTGAAAGATATGGTGATTCGTGGTGGCGAAAATCTTTATCCACGTGAGATTGAAGAATTTTTATATCGCCATCCCAAAATCCAAGATGTGCAAGTGATTGGTGTGCCGGATCAGAAATATGGCGAGGAGTTGTGCGCTTGGATTAAGTTAAAAGAGGGGCAAACTGCTACAGAAGAAGACATCCGTGAATTTTGTCGCGGTCAAATTGCTCACTACAAAATCCCGCGCTATATCGAGTTTGTGCAAGCATTCCCGATGACGATTACTGGCAAGATTCAGAAATTCGTCATGCGCGATCAGATGAAAGAAAAACTTGGCTTGCAAGAAGCCACCACAGCTTAAATTAAGTCAATGAGGCCATCGCATCGTATGGCCTCATTGTTTTAGGCTAGCACTTTCCCCGGATTGAAAATTCCATGCGGGTCAAATACCGCTTTAATCCCACGCATCAGGGCAATTTCCGCCTTACTACGGCTGATGTGAAGATAGTCGCGCTTAAGCAGACCTACCCCATGTTCGGCTGACATACTGCCGTTAAAACGTGCCAGCAGGGCGAAGACCAGTTCATTGACGCGCTCACATGCCACACGGAAACGGTCGATCTCCCATGCTTCTGGGCGCAGGATGTTGATGTGTAAATTCCCATCGCCAATATGACCAAACCACACCACTTCAAAATCAGGATATTGTTCGGCTAACAAGGCATCCAGCTCGGCGACAAAAGCCGGTACTTGCGACACTTTCACTGCAATATCATTTTTATACGGAGTACGAGGGGTGATGGATTCGCTGATGTCTTCGCGTAAGCGCCATAAATCACGGGCTTGGCTATCGGATTGGGCTAACACACCATCAACCACTACGCCCTGTTCAAGCAGTTGTTCAAACACAGCTAATGCGGCTTCGTCCTCATCATGAGCATGTTCATACTCAAAAATCACATAGTAAGGTGCGCTACCCTCGAACGGACGCCGGACATGGCCACGGGCAAGGACATGGCCCATTGCTGCTTCAGAGAAAAACTCAAACGCGGTTAAGGGCAAGGCTGCACGGACAGCGGCAAAGACCGTCATGATGTCGCTTAATTCGGGGATTGCCAGCACCATCACAGCTAGAGGGGCCGGTGGTTGGGTGAGACGTAAGGTAACGGCGGTGATGAGCCCTAAGGTGCCTTCCGAGCCGACAAATACATGGCGTAGGTCGTAGCCGGTATTGTTTTTGACCAAACCTTGATTGAGCTGTAACACTTCACCGTTGCCGGTGACACATTCAATCCCGGCAACCCAATCACGGAACATGCCCCAACGCAATACCTTAATCCCTCCAGCATTGGTGGCCACGTTGCCGCCGACTTGACTCGACCCACGCGAGGCAAAATCAACTGGAAAATATAAACCCTGCTCCGTCGCGAAGTTTTGTAAAGCTTCGGTAATCATGCCGGCTTCGACTGTGACTGTGCGGTCAATCGGGTTGAAATCACGCATGCGGTTCATGCGATCAAACGACACCACGACCTCGCCTTGGGTGGCACATGCCCCACCAGACAAACCGGTTCTGCCACCAGAGGGAACGAGGGCAATGTTTTCTGTTGCTGCCAGTTTCACTAAAGCGGCAACTTCCTCGGTGCTGGTTGGAAAAACAACCGCACTGGCATGGGGTTCGGTGTAACGTGTCCAATCACGGCCATAACGCTGTAGGCTATCATCATCGGTAGCGATGCGCGCTGCAGGAATGGCGGTGGCCAAACGTTCAGCAAGCGAATGCGAAGTTGTCATATCGGATTTTCCTTACGGTCTTATTGCAGAACTGAGATTCTATGAGGATAATAGTTGAGAATATTACTCGGATATTGACCTGGAGAAAACACCATGCCGCGTTACTCGTTGGACAAAGACAAAATTAAAATCTTGTTGTTGGAAGGTGTACACCAAACCGCCTTGGATGCCTTTGCTGCTGATGGCTACACCAATATCGAGTACCACAAAAAATCATTAGGCGAGGCACAGCTGTTAGAGGCCATTCGCGATGCCCATTTTGTCGGTATTCGTTCGCGTACCCACCTCACCGAAGCGGTGTTTGCCGAGGCAAAAAAATTGGTGGCGGTAGGGTGTTTTTGCATTGGCACCAATCAGGTGGATCTTGCTGCGGCACAACGACGCGGCATCCCCGTTTTTAATGCCCCTTTCTCGAATACCCGTTCGGTGGCAGAGCTGGTGTTAGCCGAAATCATTATGTTGATGCGTGGCATTCCACATAAAAACGCTTTGTGCCATAGCGGTGGTTGGACAAAATCGGCCGAGGGTTCTTACGAAGTACGTGGAAAAACCTTAGGTATTATTGGTTATGGCCATATCGGAACCCAAATCGGCATTCTGGCCGAAGGGGTGGGGATGAAGGTGGTTTTTGCCGATATCGAAACCAAACTGCCGTTGGGCAATGCGCGTCAGGCGAGTTTGGATGAGGTATTGGCTGAGAGCGATGTGGTGACCTTGCATGTGCCAGAGACACCAGAAACTCAAAACATGATTGCCGCCACAGAGTTGGCCAAAATGAAAGCAGGTGCTCACCTCATCAATGCTTCGCGTGGTACGGTGGTCGATATTCCTGCATTGGCAGAAGCCTTACAACAAGGTCATTTGGGAGGGGCGGCGATTGATGTCTTCCCGGTCGAGCCGAAGGGTAATGATGATGAGTTTGTCTCGCCGTTGCGTGGCCTCAGCAATGTGATCCTGACCCCACATATTGGTGGTTCGACGCTCGAAGCACAGGCCAACATTGGGGCAGAAGTGGCAGCAAAACTGCTCAAATACTCCAATAATGGATCCACTGTCACGGCGGTGAACTTCCCCGAGGTGTCTTTGCCGGCGCATGGTGGCAAGAAACGCCTGCTACATATCCATGAAAATCGCCCCGGGATGCTGGCGCGGATTAACGAAGCGCTGTCAACCACGGGTGTCAATATTGCCGCTCAATATCTACAGACCCGCGACAATATCGGTTATGTGGTGATTGATACTGACAGCGAGGCTCCGGACGCCGCTTTGGCCACCCTTGCCGCGTTAGACGGCACCTTACGCAGTCGAGTGTTGTACTGATTATTTTTCTGGTATTGAGCAAGTGGTGTTATTGAAAACCTGCGCCACATGTTGCATTTGCCAATCAAAATAGGGATTAAACGTGAGGCGGGCGTGTGCTTTATCTGCCTCACGATACCCCCAGTCGGAATACCATACCTCTGCACCTTGCTCACATTGCTGTTGTTGTGATGGCGCTTGGCCATTGTGACAAAGCCGGACTTTGCCCTGTCGCCCATACACCCAATTCTGTGGTGAAAACATAACGCTCATGTGGGAAAACTGACTGATACGTTGTTCTGGTAAGCGGTCTGGTTGGAAATAGAGCTGGGGGGACTGCCACTTGTTTGCGGTCTCGGGTCTGCCATACCACAGTAAGCGACTGCACGAATGTGGAAAATACTGTTGAAAGTGTTTGGCTAAGAATTCGACATCTACCACGGAATCATGTTCTGCCACCACCATCACCACTGGCTGGCGATAAGCTTGTGCCGCCAGTGCACGTCGTACCGCTCGGCTGCTGTGGTAATACTGCGCAAAACCATTGGTTGGGGTGTTGAAATAGCGCACAGGATTGCGTTGTGGTCGGTCTGGACTTGGCTCGCGTAACCACGGTTTGAAGGGCGCCACCCAAGGGGTGAGCCAATCATAGGCATTGCTGGATTTAAACGCGGGTGATAACAACAATAAACCGGCCGTGTGATGCCGTTGCAGTGCTTCGAGCACCACCAAATTCGCCCCTGTTGAAAAGCCACCAAGATAAACCTGTTCGACTTCGCGTTGTAGCTGCTCAGTCTGTTGTTTGACGACCTGTTGCCAATCAGCAAACCGTACCGTTAACAGATCCTCGACCTTGGTACCGTGTCCCGGTAATAAAACAGTACGCACTAAAAAGCCCTGTGCGGCTAATTGCTGACCGATATCATGGAACGAAAAAGGCGAGTCACCTAAACCGTGAACCAATAAAATACCTCGGCTTGGTTGGTTTGTTGTAGCAGGCCGCCATTCTTGTGGGCTATTGGCCTCGATTTCAAACCGTTGACCAAAACGACCATCAAATTGGCGTTGTTGCGCGATATGTTGCTGTGTGATGTGGCGATATTGCTTAAAGGGGGTGGCTTGGCTGGTGGGGACTGTTTCGAGGCTATGGCAAGCACTCAGGCTCAATAAGGCTGATAAGCAAATAACGGAAGGGAGAAAACGCATGGTTCATCAACGCAAAAAAAGCACTATTGTGCCTTAAAATCTTTGCTTGATGATGGATAAAACAAGATTGGCGGAGTGGACGGGGCTCGAACCCGCGACCCCCGGCGTGACAGGCCGGTATTCTGACCAACTGAACTACCACTCCGTTTTGAATTCTGGTGGGCGGTACTGGACTCGAACCAGTGACCTCTGCCGTGTGAAGGCAGCGCTCTACCAACTGAGACTAACCGCCCAAACGATAGACAATACAAAGGTGCTTTGGCGGAGCGGACGGGACTCGAACCCGCGACCCCCGGCGTGACAGGCCGGTATTCTAACCAACTGAACTACCGCTCCAAAGCGTTGGCGGAGTGGACGGGGCTCGAACCCGCGACCCCCGGCGTGACAGGCCGGTATTCTAACCAACTGAACTACCACTCCGCAGTGGTGGGTGGTAACGGATTCGAACCGCTGACCCTCTCCTTGTAAGGGAGACGCTCTACCAACTGAGCTAACCACCCGTCGCTGTTTGCTTGTCGCTGCAGCGAAGAACTGCATTTAATCATGGATGGGTTTTGAGCGCAAGCATTTTTTAGCAGAAAACCGCTGGGAAATGTACGTCCATAGCCTAATTTTTTGATTTTTCAAGAAAAAAACTTTTAAAAAATTTTGCTTATCGCTGGGCTTGTTCTTTATTACTTGAGCCGTTGGCTCTAAGCGCATGAAGATAGATGGCTACACCTGACTGATATTGCATGTTATGTTGCTACTTTCAAACGGTCGTTTGGAGCTCTGATGAAGCCAACTATTCACTTTTCACACGCCAATGGCTTTCCTGCCGGTTGCTATCACGCTTTATTTGCCGCTTTGAGGCCTGAATTCGACATTGGATTTCTGGATCGTATTGGTCACAACCCACACTATCCAATTACTGATGGATGGCCGCATCTGGTGGCTGAGACGATTCATACTATTGAACAGACTTATCAGCAGCCGGTGATTGGTGTCGGCCACTCGTTGGGTGGCTATTTGACACTGATGGCGGCTTTACAACGTCCTGACTTGTTTTCGAAAGTGGTGATTGTAGATTCACCGTTGATGCCACCGTGGCGTGGCCGCAGTTTATGGTTGGCGAAGAAACTAGGCTGGATAGATAAATTAACGCCCGGACGTTACACCTTAAACCGGCGTGATTATTGGCCCTCGGTGGACGAGGCGCAGCGATTTTTTGCCAGTAAGTCGGTGTTTGCGAAGTTTCATCCACAAGTGTTACGCGATTATGCTTGTTATGGCACTGAGGAACATCAACAAGGCCGGCGCTTGTTCTTTCGGCCACAGGTGGAATATCAAATTTATCGTACTTTGCCACATGCGCTATACCGTGAGCGGAACCGATTGACGATACCTGGCCTCTTTATTGCTGCTAAAGGATCGAATGTGGTGAAGCCGTATTTCTTGCCTTGGCTACAACATAAGTTTGGTCTTGACATTGCTCAAGTGGAAGGCAGTCATCTGTTTCCTCTCGAAGACCCTGACCTTGCTGCGCAAGTATTGAAAAATTGGCTAAGCTAAGTTGAAGGTGTTTTGTTGTGGTGACATAGAAGTTTTTGTCATTTTTTAATATCTATTATTTCTTAGGAATATCTCTAATGTTACCCGTGCCGAATAAAAAATACCTTGCCCTTTGCACGATATGCAATAGGCTTGTTGTTAATATCAATTCTGTGTGATTACTAGGGAATTCTTGCGCTGCAGCATAGAAATTGCCAAATTTTTGGTAAACATCTCGCCGTTCTTGCATTAGAATTCCGTTTCTTTTTTATATTTTATGCCGATGCCGCCAATATAAAAATATACAAAAAATTTCAAATGAAATCATTTTTGGCTGGCATCTTGGTTGGATTGGGGGATAGTATGGACAATTTTTGGCGTTTCTACGAAACAATAGAAAAAACGTTTTGGAATTCATTAAGCCGAAAATTATGTAGTTTTTTCTTTATTAGTTTATTTCAGTTGGTTTTTCTATTTTTAGTCTATGTTGGCTTTGCAGATATCAATCGCACTTTGGCTCAGGCACAGCTGGAAGCGAGTGTGGCTGCTGAGGTGCACGAAAAATTTCGTGTTCTCTTATGGCAGCTATGGTTGGTTTGGGGCGGTTCCTTAGTATTTATTGGCTTTATGGTGTGGTATCTGCGCTATCTTATTGTGCGACCACTCAAACTGATTATCAGCATCTTCAATGATATTGGCCAAGGTGAGGGTGACCTGTCGCGTAATATTCCGGTGATGACTTACGATGAAATTCGTGAGTTATCTGAATCGTACAACCGCTTTTTAGCTAAGATGCGGCAAATTATCAGCAATGTACGTCTGATGGCGGTGCGGATTGCGATGGAGTCGGCCCGTTCTTTCAAGAACGTTGATGAATCATTAGCCAGTGCCAAAGAGCAATCTTCGTTAGCAGAGCAGGTGCGGGTGGCCAGTGATGAAACCACACAAGGCATTAACCAAGTCACCGACCAGACTCACCATATCTCGGAATCGACCTTACTGAATTTGGAACTGGCACGAACTTCTCATCGTGAATTGGTGGACGTGTCATCGCGTATTACGCTGATTAGCGAAAAAGTAGGGCATTTTAATACCACGGTTGAGGGGTTAAACGAGCGTTCGGCCAGTATCAAAAATATCATCGACCTGATTAAAGCGATTTCTGAGCAAACCAATTTATTAGCTTTAAACGCAGCGATTGAAGCCGCACGGGCTGGTGAGTCGGGACGGGGGTTTGCGGTGGTGGCTGATGAGGTGCGTAAGCTCGCCGAACGGGTGAAAGTGGCGACAGAAGACATCTCTGGCAATATCGATGCCATGCTTGGCTTGGTGAGTAATACATTGACTGAAACGGCGGTGATCACCAGTGATACACAAATTGCTACTCAAGCAGTGGATAAGGCATCGCAGCATTTTGAAGGTATGGTACGTGATTTTGGTGCCACAGCTGAAAATCTAAGCCACATTGCGCTGACGATGGAGCAATTTGCGGAAAGCAATCAGCAGGTGAATAAAAATGTGTCGAAGATCTACCAACTGAGCGACACCGTTAGCCAAAAATTACATAAATCCGAGGCCGTATCGCGCAGCCTGTCGGCTGCAAGTGAGCAGGTGCAAGAGTTGGTCAGTCGTTTTGTAGTCGGCGAAGGGGAGTTTGACCGCACGATTAACCGTGCGCGGCGCTATCGCGATCAATTGCAACAGCTACTGCATGAATTCAGTAGCAAAAAACAGCTTAATTTGTTTGATCAAAATTATCGTTTAGTCGCTAACACCAATCCGAAAAAGTACCATGTCAGTTATGACCAACAAGTGGAGTCGCTATTACAGCCGGTGTATGACCAGTTAGTGAATGAAACGTTAGGCGGGCGTTTTGCCCTATTGGTGGACAACAAAGGCTATGCGCCCACGCATAATAGCTTTTACTCACATCCCCTGACGGGTGACCCACGGGCAGATCTGGTTCATAGCCGTGATAAACGCATCTTTAACGATCCAACAGGGTTAAAGTCAGCGCAAAATACCCAACCGTTCCTGCTGCAGACGTATATCCGTGATACGGGTGAAATTTTGTCGGAGATTGCATTGCCGATTTACTTGAATGGCAAACATTGGGGGGCGTTGCGGTTAGGCTTTGATGCTAATCAGATGTTGGAGCACCATCAGGTATGATTTTTTGGGCAGTCGTTTGACGACTGCCAGAAATAGATAAAACAAAAGCCAGCGTGATGTACGCTGGCTTTTTCTATTCGATGGTCGGAGTGAAAGGATTCGAACCTTCGACCCCCTGCACCCCATGCAGGTGCGCTACCAGGCTGCGCCACACTCCGACCGAAAGAGAAGCGCATTATAATGCTTAACCGTCCGTTTGCCAAGAGAGCGAATTGGCTTGCGGTCTTTGATCAAATCAAGTGGTTGGCAATAAGGTCGTGAGGTGCGTCATTGTGAAGAGACAGATGCGGTGAATGATGGTCTTTTTCTCCGTACTATTTGCGGAGAAAGACTTGCTTATGCGGAGATTGAAGCTGATAATCTCCGCATGGATAGCGGAGATTACAAATACATTTGGCAGGCCAGTGATTGGCCTAACTGGCGCTTCGATCTTGCTGCGCTGGCTGGCCTTATGGCGGATGTGAGTCGTGCCCAAGGGCTTTTAATAGGGCGTTTGGCTGATATAGGGATGTCTCTATGCGATCAGGCAAGTTTGGCCATCCTTACCGAGGATGTAGTCAAAACCAGCGAGATTGAAGGGGAGCGACTCAATGTTGAATCGGTGCGTTCAAGTATCGCCCGCCGATTGGGTGTCGATATCGGTGCTTTAGCCCCAGTCGATCGGCATGTTGAAGGTGTGGTTGAAATGGTACTGGATGCAACTGCCAACTGTCATGCATCGGTGTCACAGGAACGTTTATTTTCATGGCATGCCGCATTGTTTCCTACTGGCTATTCTGGTCTTTCCAAAATCACAGTCGGTGGTTGGCGTGATGATGCCAATGGTCCAATGCAGGTTGTATCGGGCTCTATCGGCCGTCAGCGAGTGCATTTCGAGGCACCACCGGCTGAGCGATTAGACACAGAACTCTGTCAATTTCTTGACTGGCTCAATGGTCCCTCAAAGGAACCTCCGCTGATTAAAGCGGGACTGGGTCATCTGTGGTTTGTCACCCTGCATCCGTTTGAAGACGGTAATGGACGGATTGCACGTGCTATCGGTGACTTGCTATTGGCACGTGCTGATGGCAGCTCACGACGCTTTTATAGTTTGTCGGCACAAATCCAACGTGAACGTAAGGCATATTATGACATCTTGGAGCGGACACAGAAGCGGTCGATGGATGTAACCGAGTGGCTTGCTTGGTTTTTGAATACGCTTCATGATGCTGTCGATCAGGCTCAGCAGACACTTAATACGGTGCTGAGTAAAGCACGGTTCTGGCAATGCTGGGCGACCACACCAATGAATCAGCGACAAATCAAGGTATTGAACAAACTACTGGATGGCTTCGAAGGTAAATTGACGAGCAGCAAGTGGGCCTCTATCGCTAGATGTTCGCCGGATACCGCGTTGCGTGACATTAACGATTTGCTTGCGCGGGGTGTGTTACAAAAAACAGATGCAGGTGGGCGTAGTACGGGGTATGTGCTTAATCCTGTTAAAGCTGAAAGCGCCCGCTACTAGAGGCCTTGAGGTGTTGTTGTCCGCCTCAAACGGCAAGCAGGTGTTGTTTGGTTTGTTGGATATAGTTGATGCGGGCAGCATCGACTTGTTGGCTGATTTGCTTTGGGTTGCTGCATTGTTGAGCAATTGCACCAGCATCGACACTACGGGCTGCTGCGAGTAAGCGAGTGAGATAGGCTGCTTGTGGGTAGGCTTGCTCAGTGAAACCAAGGCGGCCTTGACTATCGGCCTCGCACGCATGTAACAGTTCAAGAAAACGCTGAGGACGGCGCAGGGCATCACAACTGCGGAACAGTTTTAACACTGTCTCTGCCCGCAGTTCCTTCGCTCGGTGAACGTGTGTGTGATATTCGCAGGTCAATAAGGCTAATTCACGGCATTCTGCTGGCACATTCAATCGTTGGCACAACTCAGTGGTGGGGCGTATCCCTCGGGCCTCGTGTCCTTCGTGGCGGGGTAGCTGGCTGGGGGGGGTGAGCCCTTTGCCGAGGTCGTGACACAGTGCAGCAAATCGTGTTGCCAGCGAGCGTTGTTGCTGTGCCGCGACATCAATCACCATCATGGTGTGAATCCCCGTATCAATTTCAGGGTGGTAGTCTGCGCGTTGTGGCACACCAAATAAGCGATCCACTTCGGGCAAGATACGCGCTAAAGCACCGCATTGCCGTAATACTTCGAACATCACCGAAGGTTTAGGTTCTTGTAAACCACGAGCGATTTCTTGCCACACACGTTCAGGTACCAAAGCATCGACTTCACCTGCTTGCACCATCTTTTGCATTAAATCTAAGGTTTCGGGGGCAACATGAAAGCCAAAGCGTGCGGCAAAGCGCGCTACCCGCAAAATACGGACAGGATCTTCTGCAAAAGCAGGGCTGACATGACGCAAACACCCAGCAGCTAAATCGGTTTGTCCACCATAGGGATCAATCACACTGCCGTCTGTCGCTTGTGCCATCGCATTGATTGTCAAATCGCGGCGTGCCAGATCTTGTTCTAGCGTCACTTCGGGACTGGCATGAAATTGAAAGCCATGGTAACCCGCTGCCGTTTTACGCTCGGTGCGAGCTAAGGCATATTCTTCATGCGTTCGTGGATGGAGAAAGACCGGAAAATCGCGCCCGACCGGTTGATAGCCTGCGGCAACCATTTCTGCTGCGTGGCTACCCACCACAACCCAATCACGATCACGAATAGGTAAACCTAATAATTGATCGCGAACTGCACCGCCCACCATATACACTTGCATCGAATATGCCTCGCCATTGCCCAATCAATTAACGGTGTGCACCGGCGCGGTAGGCGTCGAGCTGAGCTTGGCTGCTCAAGGGACCAAGATAGACAGGGGCAATCGCTTCTAATTTGGAAGGGGCAAAACCTAACAACTCGCTTGGGAAGCCGCTTTCGCTGACGTTATCACGTTCTAAAGAACGGACATTATCAAAACTCATCAACGGTTGACCTGGCACCATCTGTAAGACCATGGCTTGCAGCATTGCTACGCCAGTCGGAATTCCCACAACCAACCGAGGCCGTTCGATCAATTCACCAACATATTGCACCAGTTCTTTTAAGGTGTAGGTATCTGGACCAACCAATTCCAAGGTTTGGCCAATCGTCGCTGGACGGGCGAGGGCTTCGACAAAAGCGCGTGCCACATCTTGCACCCATACTGGCTGGAAGCGCGTGCTGGCGCCAGCCAATGGCAATACGGGGAAGGTGTTGAGCAAACATGCAAACATATTCAGGAAGTTGTCATCAGCACCAAACACTACCGAGGGGCGGAAAATCGTCCAATCTAGGCCCGAGTGTTGGATTAACGCTTCACCGGCTGCTTTAGTGTCTTGATAGTTCGACGGGCCATGCGGGTCGGCACCGAGGGCACTCATGTGCAACAGACGTTGGATACCATTGCGCTGACAGGCGGCAATTAAACGGCGTGGCACTTCAACATGGGCTTTTTCAAATTCATCACGGCTACCGTGCAAAATCCCAACCAAGTTAATCACTGCATCACAGCCTGCCAACAGATGATCTAATTCTTGTTCGTTAAAGATGTCGGTTTCGATCATCTGGGTGTTGGTCAACAGAATTAAGGCTTCTTTGCGACGCTCGCGACGACGGGTGGGGATGACCAATTCACGTTCTACGCTGGCTAAACGTGCTGCGATTTGTGTGCCCACAAAACCGCTGCCCCCAATGAGAGCGATTTTTTTATATTGCATACCATTTCCTTTTTTGCTGTTTTTCGACATGAAATGCACATTAACGTGCTGGAATAACGCCGAGACGATCTTTTAACCGCGTCGTATCCCCACCAAAACGCTGCGCATAATACACTGCATTGGCAAAAACTTTTTTCACATAATCGCGAGTTTCGTTAAAAGGGATGGTTTCCGCGTAGATTGCCCCTTCAAGGGCACGATCGGCTTGCCATTGTCTGGCGCGGCCGGGGCCGGCGTTATAGGCGGCAGTGGCGAGGACCGGATGGCCGCTCAACGTGTCTTGCACATGGCGCAAATACCATGTACCAAATTGAATATTGGTATCTACTTGATTCACCGAGAAATTGCTGACGCCGAGCTTGCTGCCCACCCATTTTGCGGTGGCGGGCATTAACTGCATTAAGCCGCTGGCACCCACGCCAGAGCGAGCGATATGCACAAAGCGGCTTTCTTGTCGCATCAAACCATACACCCATGCTTCATCAACATCGAACTCTTGGCTATAGCGGCGGGTAATCTCGCGATAAGGGGCGAGATAGCGCAAGTTGAAATCGTGCAATTCTTGTGTGCGGTCGGCACTAAAAATCGCCATTTCATAAAACCCTGCTTGTTGTGCGGCTTCGGCACTGGCCAAGAGCTGTTTGTCGTTGAGCCCACGCATGGCAAAGCGCCATTCTCGTTTGGCGTCTTCACGCAATTCTGGCCGAGCACTTTGGCGGGAAATCTCGAACAAACTCAGGGCACGAGTTTGACTGCCCTGTTGTCGCATCTCTTGAACTTCGCGAGAGGATGGGGTGTAGCGGCCCGATGGTGCGGTGACACTTTGGCCGAGCTCTTCGCGGGCTAATTGCCCATAGTAATGGTGTTGTTGGCTTAATCGCGCAAACAGTGGATTGGCTTCATGGCTGCGGCCACGCGCTTTCAAGGCGCGGGCTTTCCAATATACCCAATCTGCTTCTGCAGCGACCTCAGCTGGCATGGCATCAATCGTGCGTTGCACAGTGTCCCATTGTCCTTCACGCAATGCTGCGCGAACCCACCATTCCCACTGCTCACGATTGAGTTGTTTTTGATCGGCGCGTGCAAATTGTGCCAAAGCATCGACCATGCGTAATTTTTTGGCATTGATTAACGCTAACTGTCCCCAGCCATAACCGGCGGCTTCGCGGCTTAAACCCGCTTTTTCTAAGGCATTGAGCTGTAAAGCCGCTGTTTCTGGATTTTGTCGCGCTTGTTTTTGTACCGCGTAGAGTGCCAGTTCTCGCTGTGGGGCTTGGCTTAAATCGCCATCATAGCTAGGGCTATTCACCTGTTGGCTTGCCAGTGGGGTATTGCTGCGTTGGCTGATTTGGCGAGCGAGGTTGGGATTGTTGGCTGAAAATGCTAAACGCACCTGATACCACACATCGGCTTCAAGTAATTTACCCTGATTAAACAGCACATCGTGTAGGGCTTGACACCCTTCGGTGCTGGCGCGGCCACTAAACCATTGTTTGCGTGCTTGCTCCCACACTTGGCTATCGGCTTGGCCAAGTTGGGTTTTATTCAGTAGTTCGTAGCACACAATTTCGTTATCGCGTGCCACGGGCGCGAGTTTTTGGTATTCACGCTGAAACTCAGACCATTGTTCTTGTTTACCAAGTTGCTTGAGCCAATCGACTCGCAGACGCTCTGCGAGCACGGTGTTGTCGTAGCGGGTGAGAAATTGTTGTACCTCATTACCCGAGGTTTGCCCCAAGTTTTTACTCAGCCACCAATAACGTGGATAGGCTTGCAGTGGATGATCTTGTAATTCGCTTTCGGCTTGTATAAGACCGGAATAGTCGCTGTTTTTGACTGCATCACGAGCGGCGAGCAGGGCGGGGTTGGCATAGGTCAACGTTGGTAGCAGCCACAATGTGCCAATCACGAAGCGGGGGTAACTCATATAATGAACTCTTTTATCAGGATGCCATCAGCGATGGGCTTATTTTCGCCAAAAAGTCGGCGTTAATAAAATCAATAATGTAAAAATTTCCAAGCGGCCTAACACCATCGTCAATGAACAAATCCAAGTTTGGAAATCGTTTAAGCCTGAATAATTCGAAGCAGGGCCAACTTCACCTAAGCCTGGGCCGGCATTATTCATACAAGCGACAATGGCAGTAAAGGCGGTAATGTAGTCTAAGCCGCTGATCATCATAATAAAGCCAAGCAAGATGATGCTGGCGATATAGACAAAAACAAAGGCTAACACTGATAACACAATCTGATTCGGTAAAATTTTACCGTTGATTTTCAGGGGAACCACGGCATTCGGGTGTAATAAACGGGTGATTTCAGAGGTAGTCTGTTTAATCAACACCAAATTGCGCGCCATTTTAATCCCACTGCCGGTAGAGCCTGCACAGGCGGTAAAGCAGGACATGACTAAAATCCACATTGGCGCAAAGGTAGGCCAAGCGCCAAAGTCAGTGCTGGCAAAGCCACAGGCGGTGGCAATTGAAATCAGGTTAAAGCTGACATGACGCAGCGCGGTCATAAAGTCAAACACGCCGTGGTGGTGTAGATAATAACTGATCCCGACGATACTCACCGCCAACAACACCAACATCGATTTTGCTTCGGTATCACGAAAATAGACTCGAACCGAGCCTTCACGCCATGCGATGAAATGTAGGGCAAAATTCATGGCCGAGAGCACCATAAAGAATGAGATGACCATCTCAATCTCGACAGAATTATAAAAGCCAATGCTGGCGTCTTTGGTTGACGTACCGCCAAGGCTAATCGTGGTAAAAGCATGGCACACCGCATCAAATAGCGGCATGCCGACAATCCATAAGGCGAAGGTACAGAGGATGGTCAGGCCGGTATAGATAATCCACAGGCTTTTGGCTGTGCTGGCGATACGGGGGGCGAGTTTATTGTCTTTGATCAACCCTGGCATTTCGGCTTTATAGAGCTGCATCCCCCCGATACCCAACATCGGCAATACAGCGACTGCCAGCACAATAATCCCCATTCCACCCAACCAGCTTAGAAAATGGCGCCAGAAATTGATGGAGGGCGGTAGGTCGTCGAGTCCGGTTAAGGTGGTGGCACCGGTGGTGGTGAGGGTAGAGAGCGCTTCAAAACAGGCATCGGTAAAACTCATCCCCGGGAAATGCAGCATAAACGGCGTGGTCGCCGTGACCGCAAAGCCAAACCACATTAAGCACACCAAAATAAAGCCATCGCGGGCTTTGAGTTCTCGTTCATAACGGCGGGTGGCAGCCCATAAAAACAAACCGACAGCCAAACCAGCAAAGATAGACAGCAAAAATTCATCGAGCGTGCCATCGCGGTAGTACAGAGAAACCAAGGCCGGAAAAACAAACATGCACGAAAATAACATGATGAATTTCGACAGCACATGGGCGATGGGAAGAATTTTATGCATAGCTGGCGGAGATAAACTTTATTTACGCCAAAAGGCGGGGGTGAACAGAATAAGCAGAGTAAAAATTTCTAAACGTCCTAGCAACATTGCTAAGGAACAGACCCATGTTTGAAAATCAGTAAGACCACCGTAATTCGATGCTGGGCCCACCTCGCCTAAACCCGGCCCTGCATTATTAATACAGGCAACAATCGCAGTGAAGGCGGTGATGTAGTCTAAGCCACTGAACATTAAAACGAAACCCAAGACAATCACGCTGGCAATATACACAAACACAAAAGCCAATACGGATAACACGATTTGGTTGGGTAATACCTTGCTGTTGATTTTTAGCGGTACAACAGCGTTTGGATGGAGTAAGCGCAGCATTTCCGAGGTGGTTTGACGTAATAACACCAAGTTACGCGCCATCTTGACCCCACCGCCGGTTGAGCCAGCACAACAGGTAATACAGGACAACACCAAAATCCACATTGGTGCTAGGGTAGGCCATGCGCCAAAATCGACACTGGCAAAGCCGCTATCGGTGGCAATCGAAATCAGATTAAAGCTGACATGACGTAAGGCGGTAGGGAAATCGTATAAGCCATGACGGTAAAGATAGTAACTGAGCAAAAGAATGCTGCCCGTCACCAATAGCAACATCGCTTTGACTTCACTGTCTTGCCAATAGCTGCGTAAAGAGCGGCTGCGCCATGCAACAAAGTGCAAGGTGAAATTCATGGCAGCCAACAACATAAAAAACGATAACACCAACTCGATTTCCAGCGAGTTGTAGAAACCGATGCTGCTGTCTTTAGTCGAAAAACCGCCGAGGGAGAGCGCGGCAAAAGCATGGCACACCGAGTCAAACCAATTCATGCCTGCAAAATGTAAACAGACGGCACATGCCAGCGTGAGCGCGCTGTATAACACCCACAGATTTTTAGCTGTGGTCGCGATGCGCGGTGTGAGTTTGCTGTCTTTAATCAAACCGGGCATCTCGGCTTTATACAGCTGCATCCCCCCCACCCCCAGCAATGGTAATACCGCCACCGCCAGCACAATAATCCCCATGCCGCCTAACCAATTCAGGAAGTGTCGCCAAAAGTTAATCGCCGGTGGCAGGGTATCCAAGCCAGTTAATACGGTAGCGCCGGTGGTGGTTAGGGCGGACAGTGCCTCGAAATAGGCATCGGTAAAACTCATCCCCGGAAAATGCAATAAAAACGGCGTGGTGGCTGTGGCCGAGAAACCCAGCCACAGCAAAGTGACCAAGATAAACCCATCGCGGGGTTTCAGTTCTCGTTCATATTGGCGAGTGGTGGCCCATAAAAATAAGCCAATGGCCAGCCCGACAAACGTTGACACTAAAAAATCATCCACTGTGCCATCACGGTAATACAGCGATACCAACACTGGGAAGACAAACATACAAGAAAACAGCATCACCAGTTTGGAAAAGACATGAGCAATCGGCAGGATTTTGTGCATGATTATAAGAATCCAAACTTCACTTCTAACAGTTTCTCGACCTGTTTCGCTTGGCGGCGGCGAGAGACAAAGATAATCAGATGATCGCCGGATTCAATGACCAAATCATGATGTGCCATTAATACTTCTTCACCGCGTACCACCGCGCTGAGATAACAGCCTTGTGGCAGCGGTAATTCATCGACACGACGGCTGACAATGCGTGATGTTTTGCGATTGCCATGTACCACGGCTTCAATGGCTTCAGCCGCCCCACGTCGCAGGGGATGGACAGCTTCAATATCCCCTCGGCGGATGTAGGCTAATAATGAGCCGATGGTAGATAAATGGGGCGAGATCACAATGTCGATGCGGTTGCCTTGTAACAAATCGACATAGCTGGTGCGGTTGACCAAGGCGATAACGCTGCGTGCGCCTAGCCGTTTGGCAAGGAGAGAGGACATGATATTGTCTTCGTCGTCATTGGTGATGGCGACAAACACATCCATCTCATCAATATTTTCGTCCTCGAGCAATTCCTCATCGGTGGCTTCGCCATTCAAAACCAAAGTATGTGACAGATTCTGCGTCAGCCATTCGCAACGTGGCGTGCGGTTTTCGATGATTTTGACTTCGTAGCCATCGTTTTCTAGGCGAGAGGCCAAGCGAAAACCAATATTCCCCCCGCCGGCAATCATCACCCGTTTAATCGGTTTTTCCGTTTTACGCAGTTCACGCAACATCGCGGGAATAAAACGCCGTGAGGCAATAAAAAACACCTCATCATCCTGTTCAATCACCGTATCGCCATCGGGAATAATCAAACGATCACGGCGATAGATGGCAGAAATACGACATTCGGCACGCGGTAGGTCTTCACGGATGCGGCGCAGTGGCCGTTCAACCAATAAACCGCCCTTTAGGGCCTTGACTACGACCAATTGAGCACGCCCCTCGGCAAAATCGAGTACCTGTAGTGCACCGGGGTATTCAAAGAGCTGATAGATATTGTCGGTAACAATTTGCTCGGGACAAATCGAAGTATCGACACTAAAGTAGTTCAGTGCTTTGTTGTCGCCATATTCCATATAATCGGCGGCACGAACACGGGCGATTTTGGTGGGGATATTGAATAAGTCTTTTGCCAACTTACACGCAACCAGATTGGTCTCGTCATTGCGGGTGAGGGCTAACAGCATATCGCTGTCGTCGGCACCGGCGGCGGCTAACACCGAAGGGTGGGCGGCGTTACCCACTAAGGTTTGAATATCCAGCCGGTCGCGCAGTTGTTTAAGCACGACTTCATCTTGATCGACTACCGTAATATCGTTGGCGTCATTGGCAAGATTTTCTGCCACCGTTGAACCGACTTGCCCACCACCAAGAATCAGAATCTTCACGTCATTTGTCCTTCAATGACCGAGGCCACGCACACGATCAGGTTGAGCGTGCACAAAAATGGCGCCCATTGTACTGAGCAAATCGGGGCTTTGCGAATGCCTTGCGCCGCTTTGTGGCGTAAAGATGTTGCAGTGCAGCGTTTTAGCCCAAACCGAGGCCAGAAATATCCCGCGCCAAGCGCGCCGCAGCGTTATCGGTTAAGCCACCAACAAAATCCAGAATCGCCATATAAGCCGCATACAAGCCTTGCTCTGGATTGAGAGGATAGTCTAATAAGCTCAACTCTGCCCGTTGGCGGGTGGAAATATCGCCTTTGGTGCAGAGCTGATGTGCGGCAGGGACTAATACATCAAGCAAAGCGGCAAGGCAGGGATAGGCAGCAATTTCCATCACTTGTTTGTTGCGATGGCGATAAATGCGGCGGCTGGCAAAGTCTTTCGCCGCTGCAACAGTGGCTCCCACGGGTTCGCTGGCCAGTTCTAATAAATCGTGGGCTGGCAGATCGCCGGCTAACAAACGATCATGATGGCGCATAAACACGTCAGCGATATCAACAACACAATGTCCCACCGCCATGCCGCGCAGCATGGCACATCTTTGCCGTACATCGGGTTCATGCCACACCCGTTCGGTATCAACCAACGGCGATAGCAAACGCTCGAATTCAATCGCATCTAGCCATCCCATTTCGACCGCATCTTCTAAATCAAGAATGGCATAGCAAATATCATCAGCCGCTTCCATCAGATAAGACAAGGGATGTCGTGCCCATCGGCGTGGTTGATATTCTGGCAACCCAAGCTCTTGTGCCACTGTGCGGAAATAGGCCAATTCGGCTTGATAAAGGTTGAATTTGCCGCGTTTGCCACCGTGCTCTACCGCCCAAGGGTATTTAATTAAGCTGCCAATGGCTGCAGCGGTTAAGCGCATTCCCCCTGCATGACGATACATTTCCAGCGTTGAAACCATACGCAGGGTATGGGCGTTGCCTTCATAGGTTTGAATATCCAGCCGCTGTGCCGGCGGTAAACTGGCAAGCCAATGGGCATGGCGTGGTTGTCGAAACCAATCGCGAATGGCTTCTTCGCCGGTATGGCCAAACGGCGGATTGCCAATGTCGTGTGCCAAACAAGCGACTTGCACCACGTTACCAATATCAAAAGGCGTGTTGTGGGGTGGCAGCTGTCCCCCTGCTTGCAACATGGCACCGACCCGATTGCCTAGGCTGCGCCCAACACAGCCGACTTCCACACTGTGGGTGAGGCGATTGTGGGTATGGTCGTGAACGGCAAGGGGATGGACTTGGGTTTTCCGTCCTAAGCGCCGGAAGGCACTGGAGAACACCACACGGTCGTGATCAACATGAAAATCGCTGCGTAAACCATCATGGCCGGGCAAGCTGCCATTGTTTTTCGCCGGCAACACCCGCCCACCGCGTACTTTAAAACGGGTGGTGGAGAGCAACTGTGTCCAGTCCATGACATGAGGCATCACTGATGAGAGGTGGAAGATTGGCTGTGCTTGTGGCTTTGCTCCGCTGGGCTGGCGCTATAGGTGCTCCAACCGCTTTGTGTTTTGGGCAACTGTTTTGGCTTCAAATGCTTGTGCATATACGCTTTGGCAATGAAATGCGCTGTAATCGGTGCTGTGAGAAATAAAAACAGCGAAATCAATACCTCATGGATAGAGACATGGCCTTCCAAGGTGAGGAAATACACCATTGAAGCCACCAACGCCCCCCCGACACCCAAGGTAGTGGCCTTGGTTGGCGCATGGAGGCGCGTCATCAGATCGGGGAACTTCAACATGCCATACGAACCCACTAAGGCAAAAATAGCACCCAATACGATGAGGCCAGAGATAAGCAATTCATGAATCAAATGCACGGTAATTCCTTAAACTGGTCAAATTATTCAATCACATCGCCGCGCAAAATAAATTTGCAATAGGCAACGGTTGAGACAAAACCAAACATGGCAAATAACAAGGCCGCTTCAAAATAGAGGGTGGTTTTCTCGTAGATACCATACAAGATAATCACTGCAATTAAGTTAATCACCATCGTATCGACCGCTAAAATGCGATCCATATCAGTTGGGCCTTTGATGGCGCGCCAGATATTCATCAGTAAGGCCAATGACAAGGCAAAAAAACCAAAATGTAGGGCGTAGTCAATCATGGAAAATCTCCTGTAACCGAGCTTCATAGCGTGCCTTCATGCCGGCAATCGCTTCAGCTTGATCGCTGACATCCAAACAATGCACCAACAGGCTGCGACCATCAGCCGACAAATCACAACTGACTGTGCCGGGGGTCATGGTGATGGTGCCGGCAAAGGCGGTAATCGCTTCAGGCGAACGCACGCTCAGTGGAATTTCCAACCAACAGCTTTGCAGGCTGTTATTGCGCCGAAACAGAATAATCGCCGCAACCTGAATATTTGCCACCACAATATCCCACATCACCAACAACACATAAGCCATGGCTTTACCGTAATGGCGGATTTTAGGTCGTTCTGGCCATAAGCTGTGCGTCAGCAGGGGAATGCCCCAGCTCAAAAACAGTGCTAAGACGGCATGGGCCAGAGAGAGGCTATTTTGTAGCAACATCCATACAACAAATAAGGTGAGGCTGAGTAAGGGATGGGGAAAATGGCGTTGTCGCCAACTGCGTTTTGGCGTGGTCGAGGCCATCGTTATTGTCCTCCTTGGGGAAACAACACGGCATTGATATAGAGCTGTGGTTGATAGAGCTGTTGTGCGGTTTGGCTGAGGTAGTCATGTACCCCACCGGCACCCACGGTGAGCGCAACGATACCACTCAATAACAAACCAACCGCCACCCACGGCAAGACCGAATGTGACACGCCTTCCGCTTCAATTCGTCCTTGTTGCGCGGTACTTTTCCAAAACAAGGTGCTACCTGCACGGACAAAGCCAATAATCCCGAGCAAGGCAGTGGAAAGGAGTGCTAAATAGACATCGAAGGCGTAGGGGGTGGGCCATGCACTTTGTAAAATCAACAGTTTACCGAGGAAGCCTGATAGAGGGGGTAAGCCTGCCATTGCAATCGCTGCGACAAAGAATGCGGCGGCTAATAGGCTGCGGTGAGCAAAGACCGGCGCTACCGTCAGGGCATCGCTATGGTGACCCCGTCGTTCGCGCACTAAGTCGGTGAGTAAAAACAATGCTGCTGCCGCCAAGGTGGAATGCAACATATAGTAAAGCGCGGCAGCGGTAGCCGTTGGTGTGAATAACGCAATGGCTGTCAGGACTGTGCCCATCGAGCCAATTACGCTAAAGCTGGCCAATTGTCCTAGCCGTTTTGCCGCTAATACACCCACTAAACCCAAAGTCAGACTCACCATTGCCGCAGGCAATAACCATTCTTGTGCCAACCATGCCGAGGCACCCGCTTGTGCACCAAAGGCCAACACATACAACCGTAAAATGCAATACGCTCCAACTTTGGTCAAAATCGCAAACAGCGCAGCGGTGGGCGCCGGTGCTTGGGCATAGGTATCTGGTAACCAGAAATGCACCGGCACCAATGCCGCTTTGACGCCAAAGACCAATAACAATAACAACGCACCCACTTGCAATAAGGCCAAATCATCACTGCTGACCTGTGGCACTTTGAGGGCTAAATCAGCCATATTGAGTGTGCCGGTGACGGAGTAAATCAACCCCACTGCAATCAAGAATAAGGTCGAGCCAACCAAATTCACAATCACATATTGCACCCCTGCACGCAGTCGATCTGCCCCGCCGCCGTGTACCATGAGGCCATACGAGGCAATTAAGAGAATTTCAAAGAAAACAAATAGGTTGAAAAAGTCACCTGTAAGAAAGGCACCGTTAATCCCCATCAATTGGAATTGATAGAGAGCATGAAAATGACGCCCACGGCGATCCCACCCTGCCATGGCATACAACAGCACAACGGTTGCCAGCACGGCGGTTAATACCAACATCACCGCCGATAAGCGGTCGAGCACTAACAAAATCCCAAACGGGGCCACCCATGCACTTAGGGCATAGGTTTGTGGCCCGCTATCGGCTTGCTGTAACAGGCCTACGCTAATCGCGATAAGGGCAACACATCCTGCTAACGATAAAATCCGCGCCAAAACATGATCGATACGCCCCAGCATAATCAGCAGTGGGCCTAATACCGCCGGCAGCACAATTGGCATAATCAGCCAGTGATTCATGCCTCCTCCTTGTTCTGTTGTGCGCCATCCACGTGGTCAGAGCCGCTTTCCAAATAGCTGCGTAATGACATCACCACAATCACTGCGGTCATCGCAAAAGAAATCACAATCGCAGTCAACACCAACGCTTGTGGTAACGGGTCGGTATAGCCTAGGGCGGTATCACTTAAGATCGGGGCTTGATTGATTTTCAACCGACCGATAGCAAACAAAAAGATATTGGTGGCGTACGATAACAAGGCCAGTCCTAACACCACCGGAAAGGTGCGGCCACGCAATAAGAGGTAAATCCCTGCGGCGGTTAAGACGCCGACAGCTGAGGCAACTAAGGCTTCCATGAGGGGTCCTTCTGCAAGGGGTGGGATGGATCACAATCCATCGCCGCTTGATTGACGGGGAGGGCTTCGGCGCGGCGTCCAATTTGTGACAGTTGAGACAACGCCAACATGGTGGCACCCACCACTACCGAGAACACGCCTGCATCGAAGAACATCGCAGACGCAATATGAATCTCGCCCAATGCCGGTAGATCAAGATGCAGCACACTGCTGGTTAAGAATGGATAACCAAATAACCACGAGCCAATACCGGTTAAGCCGGCCAACAACACGCCCGAGCCAATCATCGCATGGTAATCAAGGCGGATTTTCTGTGCCGCCCAACCAAAGCCACTGGCCATGTATTGCATGATTAACGCGACGGATACCACTAAGCCAGCGATAAAGCCGCCCCCGGGGACATTGTGACCACGCAGGAAGATAAACACGCCAACTAACAACGCCAAAGGCAACATTACGCGCGCCGCGACGACGAGCATTAGTGGGTGCCGATCCGCCGCACGGGCTTGATCGGGTAGCCATTGTGCCAATCGTTTGGCCGCACTGCCGCCATGTAAGGCGCCATCTAACAAGGCAAAAATCAGCAGAGCAGCAATGCCCAACACAGTGATTTCGCCATAGGTATCAAAACCACGGAAATCAACCAAGATGACGTTGACCACATTGGTCCCTCCCCCACCCGGCAGCGATTCAGCAAGGTAGTAGTCAGATAGGGTGGTGAAATCACGAGTCAGGAACGCCCATACCAATGTGGCAATACCAACCCCTGCGGACGTGGCTAACAAAATATCGCGCCCTTTACGGCCAAACCCACTTTCTTTAGGTGTGGTTTTGGGCAAGACATTTAATGCTAATAACATCAGAATCACAGTCACTACCTCAACCGAGATTTGGGTCAAGGCCAGATCGGGCGCTGAGAGATAGACAAAGCCGACACACACCACCATGCCAATCACCCCGACCATAATCAGGGCCAACAGTCGTTGATGATGTAACCACACGGTTAACAGACAACCGAGGATCAATAACAGCCAAGCGGCGATGGCGGTGGGATGGGCAGGCAGTAACTCGCGGCTACCGGCGCTTAAACTGCTATTCATAAACGCGCCATAGCCGACAACCACGGCTGCACCCACCATCCACGCCAAATAGCGTTGCAATGAACCATTGTGTAAACCGTGACTTGCCATCTGTGCAAGCTGCACCAAACCCTTGATCCAGACTTGGAACATCGCTTTTGCATCAGGATGTGGCCCTGCCTCCCATGCCGAGCGGACTTTGCGATAGCTGGCCAACAGGCTTAAACCACCGATCAGCGCGATCACACTCATCCATAATGCAGGCGTCACACCATGCCAAATGGCCAAGTGATAATCCGGCAAGGCACCGCCAATCACCGCTTTGGCACTGCTGGCAACCAATGCACCGGCAAAGGTTTGTGGGAATAAGCCAATTAAAATCACCAAACACACCAAGATCGCTGGCGGCAACCACATACCCAGCGGTGGATCATGTGGGTGATGGGGATAGTCATGGCGTTGTGGGCCAAAGAACACATGCACGATATAGCGGAAGGAATAGGCCACCGAACACAGTGCAGCGAGCGTGGCGATGATTGCCATGAGCCACGGTTGGTCTAACCAAGCGGTTTGTGCCACTTGTTCTAACATCATCTCTTTTGACAAGAAGCCATTGAGTAAGGGCACTCCTGCCATCGATGCAGCGGCGACCATGGCTAAGGTCGCTGTAATGGGCATCAAATGCCACAGTCCACCCAGTTGTTTGATGTCGCGGGTGCCTGTTTCATGATCCACGATGCCTGCATTCATAAACAACGCAGCTTTAAAGGTCGCGTGGTTGATGATGTGGAACACTGCGGCGACAGCAGCCATTGGGCTACCCAACCCCAACAAGAGTGTAATCAATCCAAGATGGCTGACCGTCGAAAACGCCAATAGCCCTTTTAAGTCATCTTTGAACAGCGCAATCCATGCCGCAACCAACATGGTGATCAGACCTGTGGTGGCGACGAGATAGAACCATTCTGGTGTGCCCGACAACACCGGCCATAAGCGCGCCAACAGAAAAATACCGGCTTTGACCATCGTGGCCGAGTGCAAATAGGCCGATACCGGTGTTGGGGCGGCCATCGCATGGGGCAACCAAAAATGGAAAGGGAATTGTGCCGATTTAGTAAAACAGCCACCCAGAATCAGTAACAGTGCGGGCAAATAGAGAGGGGAGGATTGAATTAACTCGCGGTGTTGTAACATCACACTGAGGTCGTACGAACCGACAATATGACCGAGTAACATCAACCCCGCAATCAAACTTAAACCACCCGCACCCGTGACTGTCAGGGCCATGCGTGCCCCTTGTCGTCCCGCTGGAAGATGTTTCCAATAACCGATCAGCAAGAAAGAGGACAAGCTGGTTAATTCCCAAAATACCAGAATTAACAGGATATTATCTGACAACACGATGCCAAGCATCGCCCCTTGGAATAACAGCAAATAGGTATAGAAGCTGCCCATATTGTCCTGTTTTGACAGGTAGAAACGGGCGTAAAAAATCACCAATAAGCCAATACCAAGGATCAATCCTGCAAATAACAGACCTAATCCATCAAGCATAAAAGAAACCGCAAGCCCCAGTTTAGGCAACCATTGCCAACTGGCGTGCAAGGTTTCACCTTGTAACACGGCGGGTGCTTGAAAGATCAGTAAAATAAAAGCCGCTAGGCTAAAAGTGAAAGTCGCTGTGGCGCAGGCATTTCGCCCTGCTCGTAGTAACAAAGCAGGAAACAAAGCACCTATAAAGGGCAGCATGACAATCAGGGCAAGACTCATGATTAGACTGTCCTGGCGTGTAAACAATAACCACGCAGTGCGAAAGCACTGCACAACAAGGGGCGAAGTATAACCGCCGTGGCAAACAAGTTGCTATGCAAGCATAACGGGTGTCGTTGACAGACAGCGTTCCAATGACACTAAGAGCAAACGTCGCGGAAAGGCCATTTTTGTTTTAACCTTGCTGGCTTTAATTCTGCTTAAGACACGTTAATTATGCATATTCATATCATTGGCATCTGCGGCACATTCATGGGCGGCATTGCTGCATTGGCACGGGCAGCAGGGCATACCGTTACCGGCTGTGATGCCCAAGTGTATCCTCCCATGTCAACCCAACTGGCAGCACTGGGGATTGATATCACCCAAGGCTTTGCGGCCGATCAACTGGATGGCCTTGATGCCGATTGTTATGTGATAGGCAACGTTGCCAAGCGAGGTATGCCAGTGATTGAGGAAATTCTCAATCGGGGTTTACCCTATACCTCGGGGCCGCAGTGGTTAGCCGAGCATGTATTACAGGGCTTGTGGGTGTTGGCTGTGGCTGGGACTCACGGCAAAACTACCACCACGGCCATGTTGACGTGGATTTTAGAAGAAGCAGGTTTAGCACCGGGGTTTTTAATTGGGGGTGTACCAGAAAACTTTGGTGTGTCGGCACGTTTGCCACAGACACCACGGCAAGATCTCAACAGCCGGAGTCCGTTTTTTGTGATTGAAGCCGACGAATACGACACTGCCTTTTTCGATAAACGCTCAAAGTTTGTCCACTATCATCCGCGTACCGCGATTTTGAATAATCTTGAATTCGATCATGCGGACATCTTCGCCGATTTAGCAGCGATTGAAACACAATTTCACCATTTAGTGCGGACTGTACCGAGCCAAGGTAAATTGATCGTCAATGGCCAAGCCCCGAGTTTAGATCGGGTATTGGCGCGTGGTTTGTGGTCGCCGGTGGAATATTTTGCTGAACAAGGTGGGTGGATGGCTGGCGAGGCCGATGCACAGGGACATTTTAATGTCTGGTATGCCGGTATCAAACAAGGGCGAGTGGAATGGGACTTGCTTGGCGAACATAATCGCCATAATGCGCTGGCGGCGATTGCTGCTGCCCGCCATGTGGGTGTTCCGCCTGCCCAAGCGATTGCTGCCCTAGCGTCTTTCCGTAACGTCAAACGGCGGATGGAAGTGCGCGGCGTGGTTGCCGGCGTGACGGTTTATGATGATTTTGCCCACCATCCAACGGCCATTGCGACGACTGTTGCTGGCTTGCGTGCTAGGGTTGGGACACAAGGGCGGATTTTGGCGCTACTCGAACCCCGTTCGAACACCATGAAATTGGGTACCTTAAAAGATGCCTTAGCCGCAAGTTTGCATGAAGCCGATCAGGTGTGGTGTTATCAATATCAATTGGGTTGGGATGCGGCGGCGGCATTGGCCCCTTTGGGAGAGAAAGCGCGCTGTTTTGAATCATGCCCTGAATTAGTGGCTGATGTGGTGCGTGTTGCTCAAGAAGGTGATCATATTTTGGTGATGAGTAATGGTAGTTTCAACGGTATTCACCAGCAATTGCTAGACGCATTAGCTAAGCCAAAAAATTAAGCTAAATTGGTAGTGGGTGCTCAATGATTTGCCAAAAAAATTGCCAATTTGATATTAGGCAATTTTATGTGAATTGCTGCAGCAGGTCGCGCCTATAAAGTTAAAAATAGCTTAAAATCGCGAAAAGTATCCTTATTTCCCGCGAGGACGCGGAAATTGCCTAATTTCTTGGGAATGTTTTATGCCCACTACCTATCGCTATCGTTTTCTGGCCTCTCCCGCACTGGCGCACTATGCGGCGTATCATCTAGCCAAACCCCACGCTAGCTGGCAAGCCGAGGCCTCTTTGCGTGAGTTGGCTCACCATGTCCCCGGCGTGGTGTACCTCTATTTACTGCGTCCGAATGGGAGTTCTTGTTTTCCGTATGCCAGCGAAGGGATTTTTGATGTCTACGGCGTCACGCCGCAACAAGTGGTTGATGACGCTTCGCCGGTTTTTGCCGTTTTAGATCCCAACGACCTCGAACGCATTCGACAATCGATTCAAGCATCCGCCGAGAGTCTGTCAATTTGGCATCTTGAATATCGTGCTCACCATCCAACCAAAGGCTGGATTTGGTTAGAAGGCCGTGCCACGCCGCGCCGTTTAGACGATGGCTCAGTGTTATGGCATGGTTTTATTGCCGACATCAGCCGCCGCAAACATCACGAAGCGGTGTTGGCTGAACAAGCTCGTCAGTTACAAGCATCGAATGCCGATTTAGAACAGTTTGCCTACGCGGTGTCGCACGATATGCGACAACCGTTGCGGATGGTCAGTAGCTATCTACAGCTATTAGAACGCAGTCTGAGTGGTCGTTTACAAGACGACGAACAGGAGTTTCTTGCTTTTGCCCTTGATGGTGCGCGGCGAATGGACAGCATGATTGTTTCATTGCTGGAGTATTCGCGGGTTGGCCGTAAAACCTCGCCCAAACAGTTGCTTTCTACCCGTGAGACTTTAGATGAGGCGCTGGCTTTTTTGCAGCCTGATATTGTTCAAGCTGCTGCCAGCATTACCGTACAGGGTGAGTGGCCACAAGCCACTGTCAGTCGCGATGAAATGGTGCGGTTATTTCAAAATTTGATCGGTAATGCCTTGAAATATCATGACGTTGCACAGGCACCGATTATCCAAATCAACAGCGCCTGCCAAGAAAAGACATGGCGGGTGTCGGTGCGTGATTATGGAATTGGCATTAACCCTGCCCATATTGATCGTCTGTTTAAAGTGTTCTCTCGCTTACAAGCCCGCTCACGTTTTGAAGGATGTGGAGTGGGATTGGCGTTGTGCCGGCGGATTGTGCAACATCACGATGGCGAAATTGGAGTGCATTCTGAAGGCGAAGGTCTTGGTGCCACTTTTTGGTTCTCACTCCCCTTGCTGCCAACTGACGCAGAGAAAGAGGACTTGTGCTGACGCTATTGCGCGCCATACGGTGGCTGATGGCTGTGTTGTTGGCCGTGATGGCTATTCCTGTTCAGGCTGAACCTGCTTTTCGTGATTTTTTCGATAAACATCCATTGGTGATGTTGTTAATTGAACCGAAATCGGGGGAAATTCGCGACGTGAACACCAGTGCGGTAGCGTTCTATGGCTATCACCGCGAACAGATGCTGAAGATGAAGATTGACGAAATCAACACCTTGAGCCCACAGCAGATTGCTGAAGAACGACTCTTAGCGCTCAAAGAAGGACGCAATCACTTTATCTTTCGCCATCGTTTACAAAATGGTGATTTCCGTACCGTTGAGGTGTTTTCGCGCCCTTATGCCTTTGATGGTGAAGATCTCTTGCTATCTGTGGTGCATGATGTCTCGACCCGCCGCCAAAGTGAACCTGCGCTGTGGAATTATCAGAACCGTCTTGAACAGATGGTGAATGAAAAAGTCAAAGAAATTCGCGAACAAGAACAACAATTCTACAACTTGCTGTATTTCTTTTTGTTATTACAAGCGGGCTTGATTATTGCTTTGTTGTATAACATTTACCGGCGCCGCCTACTGAATGCCAGTTTGAAACAACATGCCGAAGCATTAGACCACGCCAATCAAACATTGCGCCGTTTTGCAGAAGTGTCGGCCCATCATTTAATGGAGCCGATTCGCCGTTTAGATAGCTACGCCCAATTCTTAAATAATGCGCTGAGTAAAGAGCTGAAAGATGAAGACAGCCTGTTGGCACTGCGCTTTATTCGTGAAGGGGCCCATCGTTTGCGCCATTTAGTGCGTGATATTCAGCTCTATTTAGCTGCGAGCGAGCCGCGTGGTGAGATGCGACAGCAGGATGTCACCGAGGTCGCTCATGAAGTGGTGCAGCGATTAGGCAACCAAATTTTACAAAAAAATGCGAAAATCGAAATTGATGTTTTGCCAAACTGCGTATTAGATCGGCCTCGTTTGCGTGATGTGTTGAGTATTTTGATTGAAAATGCACTGAAATACACGGAACCCTCGCGTCAACCCTGCATTACCCTCTCCGGCAAAATGACAGCCAATCGTAGCCAATATCGCATTGCGGATAATGGTATTGGGATCGAGCCAGAATACCGTCTACGGGTCTTTCGAGCGTTCGAGAGGGTGACGGTACAAGATGATAATTCACATACCGGCGTGGGTTTGGCGATTGTGCAGCGCATTGTGGAAAGTGCCGGCGGTCGCGTTTGGATTGAAGAGAACATGCCACATGGCACGGTGGTGATTGTTGAATTGAAGAATACTTTAGGATAAATGATGTTAATGAGCCCACCACCGGTTGAAATTTTATTAGTCGAAGATGAATTAGCCGATGCCCACTTGGTAAAAATAGCCTTGCGTGAAGGTCATGTTTTATCAAACTTGCATCATGTACTCGATGGGGTGGAAGGGTTGGCTTTTTTACGGCGTGAAGGGAAATATCAAGCAGCACCCACGCCAGATCTTATTTTATTGGATTTGAATATGCCGCGCATGGATGGCAAAGAGTTCCTGCGTCATCTCAAAGCCGACCCCACCTTAAACAGTGTTCCCGTCGTTGTGCTCACCACTTCTGATGTCGAACGTGATATCACGGCTTCTTACCAATTGGGTGCCAGTGGTTACATCACCAAGCCGGTCGATATGGAACAATTTATCCAAGCGGTGAAGCAAATAGAAAACTATTGGTTTACTTTGGTGAAATTGCCAAAAGTGAACTAGACTGGGCAGCTTTGCTGTGCAGTACGGCAAGATACGTAGGGGGAGAAATGGACGGGCAACAGCAAAAAAATATCCATGTCTTATTGATTGAAGACGAGGCCGGTGATGCTGGTTTAATTCGTTTTGCTTTGCGTCAGGCACAACATGTGTCATTTCAAGTGACATGGATGAGCTGTTTGCGTGAACTACATGAATGGGAACAACACCCTCGCCATGGCGATGAGATGTTCGACATCGTGTTGTTGGATTTGAACTTGCCCGATTCATTTGGTTTACAGACCATCCAAACGGTACAAGCGTTATTAGACGGGGTGCCGGTGGTGGTTTTAACCGGCCATCACGACACCGAATTTGCCCTACAAACCCTCGAAGCCGGTGTGCAGGACTATCTTTTAAAAGAGAATATCGCTGCCGACCAACTCGAACGCGCCATTCGCTATGCCCTCAGCCGCCATGAGCTAGAACAAGCGTTAGAAGCCTCACGAGAACGGATGCAGCTGGCGTTGGATGGCGCTGGCCTTGGGACATGGGATTGGACCATTGCGTCCGACCAGCTGTTAATCAATTCACGCTGGCGCACGATGTTGGGTTATCAAGATGACTCAACCATCGCCAATATTGAAACCACGGCCGCTTGGCGGGCGCTGATTCATCCAGAAGACCGCCCTCGAGTCGAAGCGGCACTGTTGGATCATCTCGAAGGGCGTAGCCCAATCTACGAACAAGAATACCGCATGTGCCATGTGGCTGGACATTGGGTGTGGATATTCAGCAGTGGCCGTATTTTGCAGCGTGATAAACATGGCCAGCCACTGCGCGCCGCCGGTATTCACCTCGATATCACACAACGTAAATTGGCCGAAATGCGTCTGCATCTGCTGCATACCGCACTAGAAGCCGCCGATAATGCGATTGTGATTACTGATACCGACGCGGTGATTGAGTGGGTCAACCCCGCGTTTGAAAAACTCACCGGCTATTCCGTTGGCGAGGCGATGGGGCGTAAGCCGAAAGAGTTGGTGAAATCGGGTCATCAAGACGAGGAATTTTATCGTGCCATGTGGGACGCCATTCTCAATGGCCAATCATGGCGTGGTGAATTGCTCAACCGGCGCAAGAGTGGTGATCTGTACCACGAAGAAATGACCATTACACCGGTATTGGACAACCACAGTAAAATCACCCATTTCATCGGCATCAAACAAGACATTACACAACGTAAAGCCCTAGAAGATGAACTGCGTACCTTGGCCAGCACCGATACCTTGACTGGCCTACCCAACCGGCGAGCCTTTATGTCACGGTTGGAAATGGAATGGCAGCGTTGTCGTTGTTTTCCAGATAGTTCTGTCGCGGTGTTGATGTTAGACCTAGATCGCTTTAAGCGAATCAACGACACTTATGGTCATGCCGGCGGTGATGAGGTATTAAAACACTTCGCCTCTTTGCTGATGCATGAACTGCGTTTGAGTGATATGGCTGGCCGGTTGGGTGGAGAAGAATTTGCTGTGTTGTTAACCGGTATTACCCCTGATGGCGCCAAAGCGTATGCCGAGCGTTTGCGTCAAACCATTGCCACCACCCCAACTCCATCACAACCACCGATTGCCTATTCTTCAAGTATCGGCCTGACGTTGATTCACCCTTGTGATGTCAGTGCTGATCAGGCGCTGTTACGGGCGGATGATGCCTTATATCAAGCAAAAGCCAATGGGCGAAATCGGGTGGAAGCTTTGTTTGTAGGTTAACTCAGATGTGAGGGTGTGGCGGAGAGCACCACACCCCGCCCGTTTTTAGTCGGCAGTTTCTAACCAACGGCGCGCACTGGCACTGTCGTCAAAATACTGCACTTCGGTATGGGTGAACAGACCTGCCAGATGAGCGGCAAGCTTCATCCAAGTGTCGCTGACAGCGACGGCGATGCGGTGGAAGTCGTGTTCATGGGCGCGCATAAATTTCAATTCTTCCAGTGCCATGTCGATGGTGAAATCCATCACTTGAGTCAGATCGACCAATACACTGGGTTTTTCCCCTTTTTGCACGCATTCCAACACTGCTTGTTCCATTTCCTTGAAATCATGCAGCGTGAATTCGCTAAATAAGCTGACGTCAAGGCCGTATGGGGTATGTTCTATGGTAATCATCTGGAGTGTCCTTTGCCTGTTGATGGCCATCGCCAACGCTTACAGCATGGCCGGAAATTCAACAACAGGCAAGGGGGGCCACTAGATTGACCAACTGGGTTTGCGGCGCTCGACAAATGCCTGTAACCCTTCTTGTGCTTGGGCTTGTTGGCTATTTTCTGCGGTAAGCGCAATCAGCCGTTGTTGTACGGTTTCATCTAGACGCGGGGTTTCTAATTCATGTAACAGCCGCTTGGCCGCTGCAATTGCTTGTGGGCTGTTATGTTTGACATGTTGAATCAGCATATTGACTGTGTGATCGAGTTCATTCGCAGCGACAATTTGGTGAATCAATCCCAGTCGTTTGGCCTTGCGGGCATTAAAGCGTTCAGCGGTTACGAAATAGCGGCGGGTGGCGCGGGTGCCGATGGCGCGTTGCACATACGGTGCAATCACCGCAGGTGCCCAGCCAAGTTTGACATCCGAGAAACCAAATAAGGCCTCTGGTACGGCAATTGCCACATCTGCACACGCAATTAATGCCAACCCCACTCCAAAGGCCGACCCCTGTACCCGCGCAATCACCGGTACGGGAAGTTGATCGAGTCGTGCCAAGAGGCGTGACAGTTCGGTGGCTTCGGCGCTAAAGGTCTCGGCATTGGCGTGTTGTGACAGTTGTAACAGCCACTCATTTTCAAACCCAGTGGAAAAACTCATCCCTTGTGCCGCCAAGACCACGACGCGCAGTGCGGTCTCTTGCTCAAGCTGATCTAAAGCCGTATTCAATGCTTGCATCAATGCCGCACCGAAAGGATTGTGAAGATCGGGCCGAGTCAGGGTGAGCGTCACAACACCATCTTGGCTGTGATAACGTAAAACCTGTTCCATCATGCGTCCTTTATGCAGAAAAACGGGCAATGCTCAGCAAACATAGCATGTCTGTGTCCACGCAATGATGAAGAAATCATGTCAAATCGGCTGGTGGATATCCCGTGCAATTTGGCCATCGACCAGATTGATTTCACGATCTGTCCGCGCAGCCAAACGGGGATCATGTGTCACAATCAAAAATGTCACCCCATCTTGTTGATTGATGCTGCGCATCAGTTGGAATACTTCATCGGCTGTTTGACTGTCTAAATTGCCGGTTGGCTCATCGGCCAACACCAGACGCGGTTGATTGGCAAGGGCTCGCACAATCGCCACTCGTTGTTGTTGACCACCCGAGAGCTGAACCGGTTTTTTATGGGCGTGGGCAGCAAGACCCACACGCTCAAGCAAAAACAGGGCCCGTTCTTCCATCGCCCGAGTGCGTTTCCCCTGTCCAGCAAACATTGGCATCAGTACATTTTCCATCGCGCTAAACGCCGGCAGCAGATGATGAAACTGAAACACAAAACCAAGATAGCGATTGCGTAATGCGGTGCGTTGGTTATCGTCGAGCGGCGAAGTGGCTTGTTCGGCAATCAGCAATTCGCCTTGGCTGGGCCGTTCTAATAGGCCCATTAAATTGAGTAAAGTCGATTTACCCGACCCTGACGGCCCTGTTAAAGCAACAAATTCACCCTCTTGCAGGCTGAAATCAATGCCGTGTAATACCTCAACAATGGGGGCATTGCCCCCACCGTATTGTTTACGAATCGCCTGTAGTTCTAGCACGTTAGCCATAGCGAATCGCCTCAACAGGGTCTAAACGCGCTGCTCGTCTGGCTGGCGCCAAGGCCGACAACACCCCGACCAAGGTGGCGGTCAACGCGGTACTGATAAACAGCTCTGGTGATAAATCAACTGGGAATAAGGGTGTGCCATCTGGTTGGGCTGCTAAGCGAGAAAAACCACTGGCAATCGCCGCACCAAGTAGAGAACCAGCGGCAGAACCGACTAAACCGACCATCCCGCCTTGCAACAAGAAAATCCACATAATGCGCGAAGAGGGGGTGCCCATTGCCCGTAAAATGCCAATCTCGCGTTGTCGTTGCACCACCGACACCACCAGCACACTGGCGATGCCGAATGCCACAGCGATCATCACAAATACCCGAATCATGGTGCTAGAGGCGCGTTGGCTGCGTAGTGCTGTCATCAGTTGGGCATTGCTTTCAATCCAACTTTCGGCTTTCAAACCGGTGCGGGCGGCGACACGCAAGGCGGTTTGGTCGGCATGAAATAGGTCATCGACAGTTAAATACAGCTCGGTAATTTCCAGCGGATGACCTAATAACGACTGCCCCGCTCGTAAAGGCAATAATACCCAGCGCCGGTTGAGGTCTTTCAAACCGAAGTCCAAAATCCCACTGACTGTGAAACTTTCCTCGCGATCTCCACCAGCATCAAAGCGCAACCGATCACCAACCTTTAACCCCAAATCTGCTGCCAGTTCCACCCCAATCATCACCGAGCCATTCGGTAGCGCCAACCGACCTGCCCGCAGTTTTTCCTGTAACGGCACAATGCGTTGATAATCGTCGAGCTCCACCCCCATCAACGAGACCGATTTACGCACCCCGCCTTTTACCGCAAACGCTGGGCCACTGGCCAATGCAGCACTGTGTTTGACCCCCGGGGTGGCAAGGGCCAGATCACGGCTGGCAGTCCAATCACGCAATGTGCGTTCGCGTTGGGTGCGTTTTTGCACATCACTTAACACCCACGGCTGATTGACCACTGCGCGGTTATCTTCATCTGCTGGCCGTAACACAATATGGGCTTGTGTCGAGAGGGTTTTGTTAATTAAGTTGGCTTGTAAACCGTTCACAATCGCCGTGATATACACCACCACCGCCACCCCCAACGTGACACCGCTGAGAATGAGCACGCTTTGAAAACGGCCTTCTCGCAACAAACGCCATGCCACCGTCCAGATAAATTGCATCAGCTTGCCTTTGTTGCGGAGAGGGGTTCGGGATGGATAGTTTGCCCTGCTTCGAAAATCAGTGGGCTATTAACGACCCAATCGCCTGCCTTCAAACCCGAAATAATCTCGACCCAACCACGGCTGCTGAGGCCAATTTTGACCGAGGTTTTTTGCAGCTGGTTTTGTTCGACCTTCCACACCCACGGTTCTGTTGCACTGTCACGAATGGTTTCCTGTGGCAATAACAAGGCCTGTTGCCGTTGGCCAAGAATAATCTCAGTCGATACTGTCATGTCATGCTTTAAAAAAGCCGGCGGCTGTGGCAAGGCCAGTTTCACTTCTAAGATGCCGCGTTCACGGTCAACTTGCGTGGCAAGCTCGCGGACTGTGGCATCAAAAGGCTGATCGGGGAAAGCATCGGCCACCACTCGCGCCGGCTGTCCAACCCGCAGGCGAGCAAGGTAACGCTCATCAGCATCCACCCGCAATTCCAATGGCCCAGCGGCAGCAAAGGTCAACGCCGCTTTACCAGCGGTCAATAAGTCGCCTTGTTCCACCAGTTGCTTTACCACGCGCCCAGCTTGGGGCGCTCGAATCACATATTGCGCCAATTTACGTTCAGCCAGTGCCACTTGCGCTTCAGCTGCCGCAAGGCGGGTTTGTGCCAGTTGTAAGCTTTTCTGTGACTGATCGAGGGCGGCCGCGCTGATAAAGCCCGCACGCGCCAATTGTTGCTGGCGGTGGTGTTGACTGTTTGCTTCGGCAAGGGTGGCGGCCGCTTCGGCGAGATTGGCTTGATTGCGAGCCACTTCGGCTTGGGCTTCGCTGTCATCGAGTTGCAATAAGGCGGTACCGGCGCTGACCTCGCTGCCTTCAGCAATGGGGGTGGCTACAACGCGGGCGGTAAGGGTGCTTCCGAGGGTGGATTCGATTTGCGCGGTGACACGGCCACTGGCCAGCAGGGTTTGCGTGATGTCTTGTGTGAAAACCTGACTGACGGCCACTGTAGGCCCTTGCCACACTCGCCAGCCCCATCCTGCCGCTAACAACATCGCCAGCAATACCAGCCATAACCACCACGGAAGACGATTTTGCATAACTTACTCGATGACAGAAACGTGAAAACGACCTTCAAATACCAAGGCAAGTTCCCCGTTAGGTTTGATTTCGGCTGTGAGGGTTAAGCTGGCGCGGCCTTTATGCTGTAAGCGGTGCCAAAAATCAGCCCAATCGCTTTCGCTTGGCGCGAGTGCCTGTACCACAAAATCCTCTGCCACCGGTGCCAAAAACCGCTGTTCCGCCCGCGCCACGACGACCACTGCACGCAGGTTATTGGCGGCTAAGCGACCACTGAGATAACTCCATGCCGCCACTGTTGCCGCTGTCGACAAACTGCCACCAAAGGCAGTGCCTTGGTGATTGTGGTTGGGTGCCAAGGGCAGTTGTAGGGTAAGCCCCTGTTCTGAGGCGGTTTGGACGCTGAGCTGCATGGCAGCGGTCAGCGGAATATGGTGGTGCAAATAGGTGGTCAATGCAGCTGCGCTTGGCCAACAGCCTAAGGCTAACTCACAGGATGAGGTGATGGTGTTCAAGAGGGACCTCGTTGCAGCCATGTGCCACGGTTATGCCACACCTCGGGGGCGAGGTGGCACAAACGCCACATGGCCAAAAGATTGGCAAGGGAAATACACAGCAATAGCAGGGCAATACTATGGGTCAGGGCTAACAGCGCCATACTGAGCGCTGCCGATACCACCATATACAGCCCATTGATAATGTTGTTGGCGGCAATCGCTTGGGCACGGAAATCTTCTGGGCTGGCAGTCTGCAGCCAAGTGTAAAGCGGGACGGTGAAAAAGCCGCCGGCAATCCCAATCCCGAGAAAATTCAGCAAACTGCGCCAATGTTGTGCTTGGTTGAGAAACTCGCTTAGGCTGAGTAAATGATGCGTCGGGGTAAGCGATTGCACCGAAAAATATAAATCCACCCCGAACACGGTCATGCCAGCCCCACCCATTAACACCAAACCCAATTCCAAACGACCCCGTGACAGCTTGGCGCACAAAATGGACCCAATGGCGATGCCGAGTGAAAAGAGGGTAAGAATTAGGGTGTAGACCGAGGCATCACCCTGTAAATGCAAACGGGTAAAGGTTGGCATTTGTGTGGTGTAGGTGGCACCAAGCAGCCAAAACCACGAAATACCCATAATCGAGGCCGAAACCTCGCGATATTGCTTGGTGGCGCGCAGTAATTGTCGGGTATCACCGATGATGTTGTAAGACACGGTGAGATGTGGCGCGGCGGGGGGAGCAGGGGGCAAAAATAGGCTGGCCAGCCAACCCAACAACGCCACGGCTAATAAAGCCAAGACGCTGCTGCTATCGCCATATTGCATCAACAGTGCACCCCCCATTTGCCCAATCAAAATGGCAATAAATGTCCCCATCTCGATCAGCCCATTGCCGCCTAATAATTCATTGCCTTTGAGATACTGTGGTAACACGGCATATTTGACGGGGCCAAAAAACGTGGATTGCGCGCCCATCAGAAATAAAGTGAACAGCAATAATCCAACATGCTGCTGTAAAAACCCCCATGCAGCCAGCGCCATAATTACCAATTCCGCCACTTTGGTCAGTTTGGCAACCTGTGCTTTATCGTATTTTTCTGCCAAGCGGCCAGCCGTGGCTGAGAACAAAAAAAACGGCAAGATAAATGCCGCTGAGGCAAGGTTGACAATTTGTTCGGGCGGCAAACCTGCAAAGTGTAGGCCGGCGTAACTGACCATCACCAACAACGCGGTTTTCATTAAATTGTCGTTTAATGCGCCAAGAAACTGCGTTAGGAACAGCGGCAAAAAACGACGTGAGGCAAAAAACGCAAAAGAGGTGTGCTGCATGGTTTTAGCCTATTTTCGCGTTGAAGGTTGATCGTCATCATCCAATAAAATGCGATGACCGGGGCCTTCCAAATCATCAAACTGGCCCGACCGTGTTGCCCACCAAAAAATCACGCCAATCACGAACACCAAGACAATACTCAGTGGGATTAACAGATACAGGCTTTCCATGATTCCTCTTTCTTGTTTAGCGGGGCTTGCGTTGTAACAGCCGCAAAGCATTACCCACTACCAATAATGAACTACACGCCATCCCCAAACTGGCAAGCCACGGCGTTAAATAACCCGATACTGCCAGCGGCAAAGCCAATAGGTTATATCCCACTGCCCACCATAGATTTTGTCGCACAATCTGTCGTGTTTGCCGCGCTAAGTGCAATGCAGCGGGTAGCGCGGTCAGTTGTTCCCCCGGCAAAATCATGTCGGCGCTGGCGCGGGCGACATCCGTGCCATTGCCCATCGCCAATGACACATCTGCCTTGGCCAATACCGGCGCATCATTGACCCCATCACCGACCATTAACACCCGTTTCTGTTGTTGCTGTAATTGGGCAACATAATCGAGTTTACGTTCTGGCGTGGCTTCGGCGTGCCATGTGCTGATACCGAGTTGCTCGGCTAAGGCGGCAACTGCACTTTGGCGATCACCCGACAACAGATGTAACTGCAAACCTTGTTGCTGTAACTGTTGCAACATCGGTGCGGCGTCATCGCGTACTTCATCACCCAGCGCATACACCGCCAGCCACCCTTGTAATTGACTGCCTAAGGCCACCACCGTGGCGTGAGCGGGGGCATCCCATGCGGTGTTTGGCATCGGGCCACATAACTCACTGATATAAGACAACGTACCTAAACGCAGGCAATCACCCTCAGCGCTGTAACCTTCTAAACCACTGCCAACCCGATTGGTTACTTCTAAAAAAGTGGCTGCTTCGACTGCGCCAACATGCTGCAATAGCGCTTTGGCCAGTGGATGTTCCGATTGTGCTTCGAGGCCAGCGACAAGGCGGTGGATGGCGTCATTGTCTGGTGAAAACAGATATTGGCTAAGCACCTGCGGCGTGCCATAGGTCAGGGTGCCAGTTTTATCAAAGACCACATCGGTGATCTGTGGCAGGGTTTCGAGCGTATGGCCTCGGGCAATTAAAATCCCTCGTTGTGCTAAGGTGCCGGTGGCAGCCGCAAGGGCCGCCGGTGTCGCAAGTGACAGCGCACAGGGACAAGACACCACCAATACCGCCACGGTAATCCATAACGCTTGTTCGGCATCACGTTGCCACCACCAAACAAAGGTCAATACCGCGACCACCAACAAAACACTGATAAACCATGCGGCAAAACGGTCGGCCAGTACCGCAAGGCGGGGTTTTTCAGCAAGTGCATGATCGAGCAAACGCACAATGGCGGCAAGGCGGGTGTTTTGGCCGGTGTGTGTGGTGCGAATACATAACGGGCTGTCTAGGTTTAACGTACCAGCAATCACCGCTTCGCCTTCTTGACGCGCAATCGCTTGGCTTTCACCCGTTAATAAGGCCTCGTTTAAGCGGCTGTGGCCTTGCACGATGATGCCATCGACAGGAATGGTCTCACCGGCTTTTACCAACACCACATCATCAATACGTAGGCTGGCGACCGTGGTTTCTTGGCTGTGTGGTTGCGGCCATTCGGGTAGGCGATGGGCGAAAGCGGGGACAAGTTTGACCAGACTTTCGGTTGCCGCACCAGCGCGGCGGCGGGCCATACCTTCTAAATAGCGACCACCCAGTAATAAAAAGACGAACATCGACACCGAGTCGAAATAAATACCGTGTTCGGTGCGGCTAAGCAGGGCATAGCTTGAGGCAATAAATGTCACCAAGACCGCAATGCTGACTGGGGTATCCATGCCAACCCGTTTGGCTTTTAAGTCGCGCCATGTGCCTTGATAAAACGGCCACGCCGAATACACCACCACCGGCAGGGTTAAGGCAAAACTGGCCCAATGTAATAACCACAGGTATTCAAAGGCGATTTCGCCATCTTGTGCGATATAAACCGGTACGGCATACATCATCACTTGCATCATCGACAACCCTGCAACCCATAGCCGATTGATGGCACTTTTACGATTTTTTTGTGCCAGCTGTTCTTGACGTTCGCTGTCGTAGGGATGGGCACGGTAACCGATGGCGCTGATGGCTTGCAAAATATCTGACAACACCAACCGCCGATTGTCCCAGCGGACACGGGCACGATGGCTGCTGTAGTTAATTTCAACCGATAACACCCCATCCAGCCGTTTGAGATGTTGTTCATTCAGCCAGATGCAGGCGGCACAGGTGATGCCTTCTAAAATCAGCGCTGCTTCGCGAATATCCGCGTTGCTGTCCTCGCTGTTTTCTTGGCGGACAAAGCTGGCTTGTACGTCGCTTTGGTCATACAGCTTAAGTCGTTCTAGCCATTCTTCTGGCAAGGCTTGTACCTTACCCGCCTGTTGCTGTCGGTGTTGATAATAATCGCCTAAACCGCTTTCAATAATAGAGTGAGCCACCGCTTGGCAACCTGCACAGCAGGCTCGGTGGGTATGCTCGCGGTAGCGAACCGGATAATCGGCATCTGCCGGAACAGGCAAGCCGCAATGGAAGCAGGAATCTGACATGCTTGCGATTCTAACCGAAAAGCGCGCAAAAAAACGGCCCACGCGAAGTGGGCCAAAACAGGGTCAATTCTGATGCAATACCAAATTAGTCGAGGTAGTCGTAACCTGGCAGGGTTAAGAATTCAACAAAGTCATCGCTGCTGGTCAGTTGGGCAAACATCGCGGCGGCGTCTTCATATTGCTTTGTCCATCCCGCACCCAGTTTCGCTTTCAGATCAGCGACCACTTCAGCATGGAATTGTAAGAACAATTCTTGTGTCACTTTGCGGCCATCTTCCAACACACCTTTCGGGCTGCGGATCCATTGCCAAATTTGTGCGCGGGAAATTTCCGCCGTTGCTGCATCTTCCATCAAGTTATGAATTGGCACACAACCATTACCAGAAATCCAAGAGCCGAGGTATTGAATACCCACGTCGATATTCAGTTTCATACCAGCTTCGGTAATGGGGGTTTCAGGTTGGAAGTTGAGCAAATCAGCGGCTGTCACATTGACATCATCGCGTTGTTTGTCGATTTGGTTCGGACGATCACCCAACACCGCGGTGAAGGCTTCCATTGCCACCGGCACTAAGCCTGGGTGCGCCACCCAACCACCGTCATAACCATCACCTGCATCGCGGTCTTTGTCCGCTTTCACCCCACCCAAGGCTTTTTCGTTGGCCACGGGATCGTTTTTAATCGGGATCAACGCTGCCATACCGCCGATAGCTGGGGCATTGCGCTTGTGGCAAGTTTTCAGCAACAACAGGGCATAGGCACGCATAAACGGCACTGTCATGGTGATCGCACCACGGTTGGCCAAGCAGAAATCTTTGTTCGATTTGAATTTCTTGATGCAGCTGAAAATGTAGTCCCAACGACCTGCATTCAAACCAGAGCTGTGTTCACGCAATTCATACAGAATTTCGTCCATCTCGAAGGCGGCCAAGATGGTTTCAATCAACACGGTGGCTTTGATGGTGCCTTGTGGGATGTTCAGTTCATTTTGCGCGAACACGAAGACATCGTTCCACAGACGCGCTTCGAGATGGCTTTCCATCTTCGGCAGGTAGTAATACGTAGCGCGGCCGTTGTCCACCAGATAATGGATGTTGTGGAAGAACGACAAACCAAAGTCAAACAGCGAACCAGAAACGATTTCACCATCGACAGTGATGTGTTTTTCCATCAAGTGCCAACCGCGTGGACGCAGAATCAGGGTGGCGATGCTGTCATTCAGTTTGTATTGTTTGCCTTCTGGGCTGACAAAACTGATGGTTTTGCGATAGGCATCGCGCACATTGAGCTGACCGTCGATTTGGTTTTCCCAGCTTGGGCAGTTGGAATCTTCAAAATCGGCCATGAAGCTTTTCGCGCCAGAGTTGAGCGCATTAATCATCATTTTGCGTTCAACAGGGCCGGTGATTTCAACGCGGCGGTCGAGCAAGTCGGCTGGCAGCGGGGCAATTTTCCAATCACCCGCGCGCACGTCGGCGGTTTCTGGCAAAAAGTCGGGCAATTTGCCGGCGTCTAAGGCTGCTTGGCGTGTGACACGAGCAGCCAGCAATTCGCGGCGACGGGCTTCAAACTTGCGGTGTAATTTGGCCACAAATGCTAAGGCATCGGTGGTCAAAATCTCTTCATAAGCAGCAGGAACAGCGGCGAGGATTTCTACGCCTTCGGGAAGAGTAACAGCCATCTATTTTTCCTTTTTAGATTCTGCAACACAGCAGCCAAAGAGCCGCATTGTTTGCGCCAGTGAGATTCCCTGAATGGGAAATTTATATTGTGTTGCAGCATTGTAGTGACTGGACTCTTGGAAAGAAAGCACTAAAATGGCATTTTATATTTTACTTTTTGTGTGGTAATGGACCAGCTCAAGCAGTTAACTAGCTTTGTCAATGTGGTGAATCAGGGCAGTCTCTCTGCTGCAGCGCGACATGAAGGGGTAGTGGCGGCGATGATTGGCCGCCGCCTTGATGCCCTAGAAGAGCGTTTAGGGGTCAAGCTCTTGGTGCGTACCACGCGCCGTGTCACCTTGACGCAAGAAGGCAGTGCTTTTTTTGAAGAGTGCCAGCGTATTTTGAACGAGCTCAACGAGGCTGAAGCGGCGTTGGCGTCGGGGCATAGTCGAATGCGTGGCCACTTGCGTATTTCTGCCCCTGCTGGTTTTGGCCGCCGCCATGTCGCACCCCATATCGCCAGCTTTCAACAGCAACACCCAGATGTCAAAGTGACGTTGAGCCTAACGGATCGAATTGTGGATTTAGTGGCCGAGGGGATTGATTGTGCGATTCGCATCAGTGAGTTGGCCGATTCAACCCAAGTTGCGGTGCGCTTGGCTGACAATCGACGGGTAGTGGTGGCCAGCCCTGCTTATTTGGCCCAGCATGGTATTCCCAAAACGCCTGCAGATTTGGCCCATCACCGTTGTTTATCTTTAGGCGGCGGCAGTCAAAGCCGAGGGTGGATTTTTCGTATTGATGGCCGCTTAGAAACACTCAAAATTTCTGGCCTATTGGAATGTAATGATGGTGCGGTGTTACACGATTGGGCGGTGGCAGGGTTTGGTTTGGCGTGGCGGTCGTTGTGGGAGGTGCGGGCAGATTTGGCCGAAGGACGGTTGGTGACCGTGTTGGACGCTTACGCCTCACCCGAATATCCGATTTATGCTGTGTTGCCACAACGTAAGTTTTTACCGGAACGGGTGCGGCGTTTTGTCGATCACCTAAAAACCATCTACGGCCAAGCCAATTATTGGCCCTAGCCGCAGCGTGGGTTAGGCTTCTTCTGGCACATTTAAGGCATTGATGCTGTAACCACCATCGACATAGGTGATTTCGCCGGTGATGCCAGACGACAAGTCAGACAGCAAGAAAGCCGCAGCATTGCCGACTTCTTCAATGGTCACATTGCGATGCAGCGGGGAATTATCCGCTGCCATTTTCAGCAATTTACCAAAGCCCGAGATACCGGCGGCGGCCAATGTTTTGATGGGGCCGGCGGAAATGCCATTAACGCGAATACCATCACGGCCTAAAGAGGCGGCGGTAAAGCGTACGCTGGCTTCTAAACTGGCTTTTGCCAAACCCATTACGTTGTAGTGTGGAATTGCCCGTACTGCACCGAGATAGCTTAGGGTCAATAACGACGCTTGGCGGCCTTGCATCATCGGACGTGCGGCTTTGGCAAGGGCGGGGAAGCTATACGAGGAAACTTCATGGGCCACTTGGAAAGCCTCACGCGACAGACTATCAAGGAAATCACCTTTCAGCGATTCGCTTGGCGCAAAGGCGATAGCGTGCACCAACCCATCTAAACCATCCCAATGGGTGGCCAAATCGGTAAACACTTGTTCAATTTCAGCGTCGTTTTGCACATCACATTTCAGCAAAATATTGCTGCCGAAATCTTCGCGCGCCATCTTTTCGACTCGCTCTTTCAGTTTGTCGTTGACATAGGTGAATGCCAATTCCGCCCCTTCACGCCGACAGGCAGCGGCGATGCCATAAGCAATTGAGCGATTGGATAAAAGACCAGTAATTAGAATCTTCTTGCCTGCGAGGAAACCCATGTTTGTACCTTTTGAGGTGGTAAATTTTCTGATTATAGCGCACCCCGATGGCCGGTCTTATAATCCGACCACCGATTTTCAACGGATTTATTTATGTCGCTATCTGTAAAGCTGTGGCTGAAGCAGCCAATCGGCCACGTCATAGCGTGGTGGATGCTGGTGATTGGCCTGATAGTGAGCCCTGCGGCATGGAGTGCGCCAGCGGTTGCTTTGGGCTACACACCGAAATATCCACCGCATTTTTCCCATTTTGACTATGTGAATCCCACGGCACCACAAGGTGGCACGCTGACTTTACCTGCCCTTGGCGGTTTTGACACCCTCAATCCTTTTACCTTGAAAGGCGACAAAGAAGCCGGTATTGCCATGCTGTTATTTGATTCGCTGGCAGAAAAATCATGGGATGAGCCTTTTACTGTTTATGGTTTGTTGGCAGAAGACATTGCTTTGGCAGAAGATGGCTTGTCGGTCACGTTTCGCTTGAATGCCGCTGCACGGTTTAGCGATGGTTCGGTAGTTGAAGCGGCGGATGTCAAACACAGTTTCGATACCCTAACCCAAGACCCTGCCGCCCATCCGCGCTTTCGCGCCTATTGGAGCGATATCAAACAAGCGGAGGTGTTAGATAAACGCCACATCCGTTTCGATTTCAAACGTCGCAATGCTGAATTGCACATGATTATTGCCGAATTGCCGGTGTTTTCTCGGCGCTGGGGCGGGCAAGGCCAACTCGGTAAACAGCCTCTAACCCCGCCTTTGGCTTCAGGGCCCTATCTGTTGACGAAATATCAACTTGGGAAAAACAGCGAATTTAAAAAGAATCCCCACTATTGGGCGAAAAATCACCCAGTGCGGCGCGGCATGTTTAACTTTGACCGCATCCGCTTTCGCTATCTATTAGATGACACTGTGCGTCTGGAGGCATTTAAGGCTGGTGAATTTGATGTGGTCGCAGAAAATATCGCTAAAACATGGGCACGTTCGTATCGCGGCGCGGCTTTTGATGAAAAGCGGATTTTGAAACACACCTTCCCCAACCAAAACCCGACGGGGATGCAGGGGTTTGTGATGAACCAACGCCGTGCGGTATTTGCCGATCGGCGCGTGCGGCAGGCTTTGGCTTTGGCGTTTGATTTCGATTGGGCCAATCGACAGCTGTTTTATGGCCAATATCGCCGCAGCCAAAGTTATTTTTCCAATAGCGAATTAGCAGCACAGGGCACACCCTCGGCGGCTGAATTGGCTTTGCTCAATCCCTTGCGTGAACATCTGCCTGCTGCGGTGTTTGGCCCTGCCGTCACCTTACCGGCTTCACCAGATGCGTTTGCCCTGCGAAATAATCTGCTGCAGGCGCGGCAGTTATTGTTTGAGGCCGGCTGGTTGTTGTCCCCTGAAGGCAAATTGGTTGATGCACAAGGACGGCCATTCCGTTTTGAGTTTTTAACCTTTTCTAAAACCTATGAGCGGATTGTCGCGCCATATCAACGCAACCTTGCCCGTTTGGGGATTGAGTTGGCTATCCGCACGGTGGATTCGAGTATTTACCAACAAAAGCTCAATCAGTTTGATTTTGATATGACGGTGGCAGTGTATGGGATGTCGTTGTCGCCGGGGAATGAGTTGCGCGATTATTTTTCCACTGCCAGCGCCGATCAGTTGGGTTCGTTGAATTTAGCGGGAGTGAAACATCCGGCTTTAGAGCGTTTGTTAGATCATTTTGTGTCATTCCGTGACCGCAATGAATTGGTCACCGCTTCACGGGCATTAGATCGGGTGTTACGGGCAGAGTATTTGCTGGTACCAAATTGGCACTTGGCTACCCATCGCGTGGCATGGTGGGATAAATTTGCCTATCCCCAACAACTGCCTTTGTATTATCAGGCTCAAGAATGGATGATTCATACTTGGTGGCAAAAACCTGAGATGCAGGGGAAACAGTAACACGCGATAAAAGGGGGATACACCGATTCTTCCCTCAAACAAAAAGGCCAACAGCGAACTGTTGGCCTTTCTTTAATACAACCACACTAATAATTAGTGGTTCGATGCAGCTGCAGCACCTACACCAGTCTGTGCACGAACGAATTGATCGTCGAAACGAGCACGTTCTTCAGTGGCTTGATGCGAGTTATCCAACAGCGACACCACCATGGTGACCAAGAAGGCCAGCGGCATGGAGAACAAAGCTGGATGTTCGTATGGGAAGATTTCTGCTTCGTTACCCAACACAGTCACCCACACCGACTTCGACAACACCACGAAAGACACCGCCGAGATCAGACCCACAAAACCACCGGCCAAAGCGCCGCGAGTGGTCAATGGTTTCCAGTACATCGACAACAACAAGATTGGGAAGTTAGTCGAAGCCGCTACACCGAAGGTCAAACCGACCAAGAATGCAACGTTCATCTTCTCGAACAGAATACCCAACACCACAGCAATCAAGCCCAACACGATAGTAGCGATACGCGATACTTTCAGTTCGTCTTTCTCGTTGGCTTTGCCTTTTTTGATCACGGTTGCATACAAGTCATGCGACACTGCCGATGCACCAGCCAAGGCCAAACCTGCCACCACAGCCAAAATCGTTGCAAACGCCACCGCAGACAAGAAACCTAAGAACAAGTTGCCGCCCACCGCTTTCGCCATGTGCATTGCAACCATGTTGCCACCACCGATCAACTTGCCGCCCAGCTCACCACCGACAAAGTATTGTGGATCTTTACCGATCATCACGATTGCAGCAAAACCAATGGTACATACCACCAAGAAGAAGAAACCGATGAAACCTGTTGCGTAGAACACCGATTTACGTGCTTCTTTAGCGTTTGGCACTGTGAAGAAACGCATCATGATGTGTGGCAAACCAGCAATACCAAACACCAAGCCCAAGGACATCGATGCGGCATTGATTGGGTCGGCCAACATTGGGCCTGGGCCCATCATTTTGAAGCCATCTTTGTGTGTTTCAACAGCTTGTTGTGCCAGTGTTTCGTAGCTGAAACCAAACTCGCTCATCGCCAACGCTGCCAGCGTAGTACCACCCACCAACAACAACACCGCTTTAATGATTTGCACCCAAGTGGTTGCAATCATGCCGCCGAAAATCACATACACCAGCATCAAGACACCCACTACCACCACAGCGATAGGGTAATCCAGACCGAACAGCAACTGAATCAGCTGACCCGCACCCACCATCTGTACGATCAGATAGAAACACACCACTGTTAGCGAACCAAATGCGGCAAAAGTCCGAATTTTGGTTTGGTCGAGGCGATAGGAAGCAATATCAGCAAAGGTAAAACGACCCAAGTTACGCAGACGTTCCGCCATCAGGAAGGTGATGATCGGCCAGCCGACGAAGAAACCAACGGTATAGATAAAGCCGTCATAGCCTTTAGAGAACACCAAGCTGGACAGACCCAACAAAGTGGCTGCGGACATATAGTCACCCGCAATCGCCAAACCATTCTGGAAGCCAGTGATGCCGCCGCCTGCCGTATAGAAATCGGAGGTCGATTGTGTCTTACTCGCCGCCCACCAAGTGATGGCCAAGGTGCCGAGCACGAAGATAAAGAACATCACGATGGCGTGAATGTTCAATGGCTGTTTTTCTACTACGCCACTCGCTGCAGGGCCAGCGATGGCTAAAGTGGTTGCCAAGCTCAGGGCAACGCCTGTTAAACCGGAAACAAATTTTTTCATTTTTTAGCCTCCTTCACGATTTCTTCGTTGAGGGAGTCAAACTCGGTGTTTGCACGCCAGACGTAATAACCGGTCATGGCCCAAGTGATAAAGATAATAAAAGCACCGGCTGGCACACCCACTGTCAACATGCCGCCTTCGGATAAGGTAGCGTGTAACACTTTAGGGTTAAATGCAACCAGCATCATATAGGTGTAGTAAATCACCAAGGTCAGAATAGCGAGACCCCAAGCGAGGCGTGAACGTTTAGTGACCAACTCATTAAAGCGCGGGTTGTCGCGCATGCGTTGATATAGGTCTTTGCTCATATTTCATCCTTCTCGATACGTTTTTAGGTTTTTCTGGGTGAAACTACCCCAATCAACCCGTTGTGCAGGTTGATGGGGTAGGTGAAACAGGGGGTAATACGATTACTCGATGGCAGAGGCCGACTTCACCTGTTGGCGCAGCAGGAACTTCTGAATCTTACCGGTCGAGGTTTTGGGAATTGGGCCAAAGTGAATTTGTTTTGGCACTTTGAAGCGAGCGAGGTGTTCACGGCAATACTCGATCACCGCTTGTTCATTGCCCTCTAAGCCTTCGGCTAATTCAACGAAGGCGCAAGGCACTTCACCCCATTTTGGATCTGGCAAGGCAACCACCGCCGCTGTAATCACGCCGGGATAGCGGCACAACACGTCTTCCACCTCAATCGAAGAAATGTTCTCACCACCCGAGATAATCACGTCTTTGGAACGGTCTTTAATTTTGATGTAGCCATCAGGTTGAATCACCGCCAAGTCACCGGTATGGAACCAGCCGCCGGCTAAAGATTCATTGGTAGCATCGGGGTTTTTCAGATAACCCTTCATCACCAAATTACCACGGAACATAATTTCGCCCATGGTTTCGCCATCATGTGGCACTTCGGTCATGGTGTTAGGATCCATGACGGTCATGCCATCTTGCATCGAATAGCGCACGCCTTGACGACCATTTTTCTCGGTGCGATCAGCCAAGGTGAGGTTATCCCACTCTGGATGTTTAGCACACACCGAAGCAGGGCCATAGGTTTCAGTCAGGCCGTAAACGTGGGTGATGTTGAAACCCAGTTTTTCCATGCCTTCAATCACCGATGAGGGTGGTGCAGCGCCGGCAACCAAGCAATTCACACCGTGTTCAATGCCTTCTTTGCAATCAGCAGGGGCATTGATCAGCAAATTGTGAACAATCGGGGCGGCACAGTAGTGCGTCACTTTGTGTTCTTTGATCAGATCAAAGATGGCGCGGGCATCAATACGGCGTAAGCAAACATTAGTGCCAACATTGGCTGCCATCGTCCACGGGAAGCACCAGCCATTGCAATGGAACATCGGCAGCGTCCACAGATACACCGCATGGCGTGGCATGCCCCATTCCAAGATGTTACAAACCGCGTTCAAATACGCGCCGCGATGGTGGTAAACCACACCTTTCGGGTTGCCGGTGGTGCCCGAGGTGTAGTTCAGGGCAATCGCTTCCCACTCGTCGGCTGGCATACCCCAAGCAAAATTGGCATCGCCTGTAGCAATGAAGGCTTCGTATTCGATTTCACCTAAGCATTTACCGCTGCCGGTGTAAACGACATCATCGACATCAATCACCAGCGGAGGCTGTTCCAACAATTTCAATGCACCGGCGATGGTGTCAGAGAATTCGCGGTCGGTAATCAATACCTTGGCTTCACCATGCTTGAGCATAAAGGCAATTGCCTCGGCATCTAAGCGAGTGTTGAGGGTGTTGAGCACCGCACCGGTCATAGGGATGCCAAAATGACATTCAACCATGGCTGGGATGTTAGGTAACATCACCGCAACGGTATCCCCTTTACCGATGCCGCGTTGTTGTAAAGCAGAAGCCAGACGACGGCAGCGGGCATAGGTTTCTTGCCAAGTAAAACGCTGATCGCCGTGAATGACGGAAATGGTATTTGGATAAACTGTTGCTGCGCGCTCTAAAAACGTCAGAGGCGACAAAGAAACGTGATTAGCAGGGGTTTTGTCCAAACCGATTTGATAGGGGTTAGCCGCTTGCATGAGTTCTCCTTCATTTGGTTTTTATCCGTTCATAATTCATGGAACAATTTGCAAAACTTTGTACCAATCGTAACGAATGTTTGCAGTGCACCATTTTGTGGTGTTTTTAGTTCACTATGCGCCTGCTTTTTGCGCAGCGCGGTCTTTATTGTATGAGGTTTTCTATGACTGAAAGCGTCCGTCCAGCCCCTTCGGCTAACGAACCCCAAACTCATCTCCATGAGCATTTACTGGTGGGCTTAGATTGGCTAGATCAGGGTCTGACGCTGTTCGATACAGATCTACGCTTAATGGCGTGGAATCGTCGCTTTTTACAGCTTTTAGACTTCCCCGAGTCGCTGCCAAAAGTGGGAACACCGTTTGAAGCGTTTATTCGTCATAACGCACTGCATGGAGAATATGGCGAAGGCGATGCTGAACAACGGGTGCGGCTGATTGTGGAGCAAGCACGGGCGGTATTAACCGATCAAACCGAATGGGTGCGGCCAAATGGGCGCATTTTGAAGCTACATGGCGAGTTTTTGCCCGAACTTGGTTACATCACGTTATATACCGACATCACAGAACAGCGCGCTTTAGAGCAGGTGGTACAACAACATCATGCTCAACTCGAAGACAGTGTGCGGCGGCGAACGGCTGAACTTGAAGCGGCCAATGCGCGCTTGCGCGAAGCCAGTGAAATCAACAGTCAAATGACTGCTGCATTGCAACGCAGTGAGGAACGATTGCGGCTGATGACCGATACCATTCCGGCTCTGATTGCCTATTTTGACCATGAACAAGTCTATCGCTATGCCAATCGCGGCTACGCTGATTGGTTTGGTCGCCGTAATGAGCACATCGTAGGCCACCATATCGAAGCGGCGCTCGGGATTAAGTTCTATGCCGCCGTCAAAAGTTATGTTGAACAGGCGCTGACTGGGGAGCGCGTCACGTATGAATATTCGATGGAAAAAGAGGACGGCAGCACCATTTTTGCCCGCAGCACCTTGGTGCCCGAGGTCTCGCCAGAGGGGAAGGTGTTAGGGTGTTTTGTGCTGTCATTTGACATTACTGAGCAAAAACATACACAAGCTGCCTTGGTTCAAGCGCAGAAAATGGAAGCCGTGGGGCAACTGGCCGGTGGGCTGGCGCACGACTTTAACAATATGTTGACGGTGGTGATTGGTAACTTGGCCGAGTTACAAAATCGTTGTGGGCAAGACCCACAAGTGACCGAATTTTTAGAGCCTGCGCTCCATGCTGCCGAGCGCGGCGTCGAGCTGATTAAGCGTTTATTGTCTTTCTCGCGACAACAGCCACTCGAACCCAAAACCGTACAAATCGGCGGTTTGATTCTTGGCATGATGAAATTATTGCGGCGTTCGTTGCCGGAAAATATCACCATGAACACGGCACTGGGTGAGACACCGCTATATGCCACGGTTGACCCGCATCAACTGGAAAGCGCCATCCTTAATTTGGTGCTCAATGCCCGTGATGCGATGCCTGAAGGTGGCGAATTGTTAATTGAAGCCACTCGCCATCCACTGACCGAAGAAGAAGCGCAAGATTGCCAGATGCAGGTGGGGGAATATATCCGCATTTCGGTGCGTGATAACGGCACTGGGATAGACCCCACCATCCAAATGCGCGTGTTCGAGCCCTTTTTTACGACCAAGCGTTTTGGCTCGGGCAGTGGCTTGGGGCTGGCGATGGTGTATGGTTTTGTGCAGCAATCTGGCGGCGGTATTCGCCTCGATAGCCAATTGGGCAAAGGCACGGTGGTATCGCTGTTCTTGCCTTGCGCTGATGAGGAGTCGGTGCCGACTGGACGCTTGAATTTCAGCGGTCGGGCGGGTGGCCGTGACAAACCCTTGGTGCTGTTAACCGAGGATGATCCTGAAGTGCGGCGGATTGTGCGTTTGCAACTGACTGGCTTGGGCTATCCTGTCCTTGAAGCAGAAAATGGTGATGAAGCCGCCGCAATGGTGGAAAATATCGCTGAAATTGGTCTGCTGCTGTCAGATGTGGTGATGCCCGGCCAACTGAATGGCCGCACCTTGGCAGATTTTGCTCGTCGTCATCGTCCGCATTTGCGGGTGGTGTTGATGAGTGGTCATGCGGCGGGTTCGAATGTCTCGCATCCCAGCTTGCAGGCTGTCCCTATTCTTGAAAAACCGTTTACCCAGGAACAGTTATCACAGGTCCTGGATGAGGTAATAATGTGTCAACGACCCCTTTAACCGCTATGGAAACCACCACTCGACAGGAAAAATTGATTTTTCTGGTAGAAGACGATATGTCGGTGGCGCGTTTAATCGCCACCATCTTGCGCGACTATCAATTCAAGTGCGAGTGTTTCCGCACCGGCAGCGAACTGTTCCGCCGCTTACGGACGGCGACCCCCGATTTGTGCATTATCGACCTCGGTTTGCCAGATATGGACGGCATGGAAATCGTGCGTCAGCTACGGGCGAAAACCCGCTGTGGCGTGATGATTTTGACCGGACGAGGTCATGTCGGAGATCGCGTCATGGGCTTGGAAATCGGCGCGGATGACTATGTGATGAAACCGTTTGAACCCCGCGAATTGGTGGCGCGTTTGCGCAGTATTCTGCGGCGTTGTGAACAAGCGGCAGAACTAGGGCCAGACAATACGCGAATTGCGTGTTTTTCTGGCTGGCGCTACGACCCCGAGAGCTATACCTTGTTTGCGCCGGATGGCAGTAAAAAATCCATCAGTGCCAGCGAAGGGCAAATGCTACAGCGTTTTCTCGAGCGTCCAAACCGTGTGTTGCCGCGTGAACAATTACTCGGTCAAAACGATATGTCCCCGTTTGACCGCAGTATTGATGTGCGGATTTCGCGTTTGCGCCGTAAATTAGGCGATGACACCCACAATCCGCGCTTAATTAAAACCGTCTATGGCGCTGGCTATTTGTTTGTCAGTACCGTGACGTGGGAATAACTTCGTCTTCACGTTCTGCATCCAAACGCCGTACAAATTCGCCCAACTCGGTCATCAGTTTGTCTAAACGAGCGATAGAACGTGCAATCGAGGCGGTTTCGGATGATAAGGCGAGCGTGGCCTGACCAAAATCAGTGATGTCATGGCTAAAGGTATCGAAACCTGCCGATTGTGTTTTATTGGCTTCCGCTGCACGGCCTAACATACGGGCAATCTGTTGCGCGCCACGAATAATTTGTTCCAACCGCTGTTGTGCCTGTCGCGTATGTTCGGTGCCATCAGCCATCCGGCTAGAACCCTGTCGGATGGCGTTGAGGGCTGATTCTGTGCCGCTGGTGATGAGGTTAATGCGCTGAGTAATGTCTTGCGTTGCACCTTGGGTACGCTCGGCCAATTTGCGGACTTCATCGGCGACCACCGCAAAACCGCGCCCAGCTTCACCGGCGCGGGCCGCTTCAATCGCTGCATTTAAGGCCAGCAAATTCGTTTGTTCGGCAATCTCGTTAATCATTTCGATAATGCCGCGAATCTCGCTCGAACGCCGCCCTAATTCTTCAATTGCCTGCGAAGACAGTAAAATTGCCTGTTGTGCTTCATCAAGTCGATATACCGCTTGATTCATAATATTGCCGCCGTCCGTGGCTTCTTCTCCGGCTGAACGGGCGGTTTGTGCCGCTTCTTCTGATTGACCAGCGGTTTGGCCGGCAAGGGTGGACATTTGTTGTACGGTGACCACCATGCCTTGCGTGCGCGCACTTTGCGCCTCCATGGTTTGCACCATGAAATGCGTGGAATCGGCAATCTCTTTGCTTTCGCGGCTGGCCGAGCGCACCGAACGGGTTAATTGTGTCAGCATCTCGCTGACCTGTTGTCTGGCGGTTTCTGCTTGTTCGCGGGCAATTTCCAACTTGGCAAAACCACGGGTTTTTGCACTATCGAATGCCAAACTCAGCGCCAACACCACCAAAATCAGCCCAATCAGTGACTTTGCTTGTAGCTCTGGAATCCGCTCCACCGCAATCGGGCTATGGGGCAAGGCATCGGCTTGGCCGTGTAAAAATAAAAACAAACCAATGCAAAGAAAGCTCAACAGCGCCCAAATCATGCCGGCTCGCCGTCCTGACACAAAGGTGGCTGCGACCGGCACACAGGCATACCACACGATGCTGGTCGATAAAATGCCACCGTTGACATACACCATCCATGTCACCATGCCAAACATCACGGCACTGACGGCATAGCCTACAACGGTTACCGCACCACTGAGACGTAAGAAAAACGCCATCACAAACATTAACGCCCCGCCTAACACAATCCCCCACCCCATCGCTGGATGCTGCAGTTTGAAATAGGACAAGGCAAAGAGAGGGGCAATCGTGCCAGCTAAAAGTGCCACGCCCACAGTGGTGCGGGCGCGGATCATTTGTTCGGGTTGTTGCCGTATGTGTTCTGGGATAAACCATTCTGTCGGCGATGGGCGTTGCTGCATACGATGTTTTCCTCTCGTTATTAGTATGGGGTGTTGCCTAATGCGTTATTTCACTCGACGGTGAATTGAGGGGTTCAAACGTATGTTTTATTTTGTTTTGCGTCAAGCGTTGGGCGATAAATATTTGTAAAGACAGGGATTTGCTGCTTTGCAAAAAATCCCAATAGCTTTTTTTGCTGGGGGTTGGGTCATGCCAAAAAAATAATTTGTCCTGCCAATCTCACGCGGTTTGCGTGCGGCAATGAAACTTGCCGGTGAAAGTTGTCGCCTAATCTGGCGGTTCTGTTGCAAAATCAACAATTGCAATCTGTTTTTGTTAGCCTGTGTTTTTCGACTGAATATTGAAAAGGAACTGTGATGTCTGCTGCGATCACCCGCGCCACCTTTGATGAAGTGATGTTTCCCAACTATGCCCCTGCCGCCTTTATTCCGGTGCGCGGGCGTGGCGCGCGTCTGTGGGATCAAGCAGGGCGTGAATTTGTGGATTTTGCCGGCGGCATTGCAGTGAATTCTCTTGGCCATTGCCACCCCGCCTTAGTCGAGGCCTTAACAGAACAAGCACAACAGTTATGGCATGTCTCGAATGTGATGACTAACGAACCGGCGCTGCGTTTAGCCAGCAAATTGGTAGCGGCGACCTTTGCTGAAAAAGTGTTTTTCTGCAATTCCGGTGCCGAGGCAAACGAAGCTGCTTTGAAATTGGCGCGTAAATATGCCCACGACCATTTTGGGCCACATAAGCACCATATTGTCTCTACCCTCAATTCATTTCATGGCCGAACCTTATTCACGGTCTCGACCGGTGGACAGCCAAAGTATGTTGAAGGGTTCGCCCCTGCCCCATCTGGCATTGAGCACATTCCTTATAACGACATTGCCGCGCTCGAAGCCGCCGTCAACGACAATACCTGCGCCATTATTGTGGAGCCGGTGCAGGGTGAAGGCGGTGTTTTGCCAGCCCAGCGTGAATTTTTAGCGGCTGCCCGTGAAATTGCGGACCGTCATCAGGCTTTGCTGATTTTTGATGAAGTGCAAACAGGGATGGGGCGCTCGGGCTCGTTGTTCGCCTATATGGAATATGGCGTGACTCCCGATATTTTGTCCTCGGCTAAGTCGTTGGGCGGTGGTTTCCCGATTGGGGCCATTTTAAGTACCGCAAAAGTGGCGGCCAGTTTTGGCGTGGGCTCGCACGGTACTACCTATGGCGGCAATCCCTTGGCGTGTGCTGTGGCAGAACGGGTGTTGGATGTCATCAATACACCGTCCACTCTCGCCGGTGTGAAAGCCAAACATCAGCGTTTAGTAGCGGGGCTGGAAGCGTTAAATGCCCGTTATCAAGTCTTTGCCGAAGTGCGCGGTTTGGGGCTGTTGTTGGGTGCGGTGATGAATGAGCGTTATCAAAATCAAGCCAAAGCCCTGATGCAAGCAGCAGAAGAAGAATTGTTGATTGTGTTGGTGGCGGGGATGAATGTGTTGCGTTTTGCCCCTTCGCTGGTGATTGACGATGCCGACATTGATGAAGGCTTAGCACGCTTGGATCGTGCATTGGCTCGTTTTGTGGCTCAACAAGGGTAATGCGATGATCATTCGCCCGGTACGGGTGTCCGACCTGCCTGCTATCGAACGCATGGCTCACGATAGTGGGGTGGGCGTCACCAATCTTCCCGATCAAAGAGATACCTTATTCGAACGCATTTGTTTATCGGTGCGTTCGTTTGAAACCGATGTGGCAACCTATGGCACCGAGTTTTATCAATTTGTGTTGGAGGATGAAGGCCGGTTGTGTGGGACGGCGGCGATTGCGGCGGCGGCTGGGTTTTCGGAGCCATTTTATAGCTATCGTAACGAAACCCTTATCCATGCCTCCGCCAGCTTGGATGTCCACAATAAAATTCACGCTTTAACGTTATGTCATGATTTATCTGGCGAAAGCCAGTTATGTGCCTTCTTTTTAGAACCTGCCTATCACGCCCATCCTTATGCGGCACAACTGTTGTCGCGAGCACGCTTATTGTTTATCGCACAACACCGCGAGCGTTTTGCGCGGCGTTTGATTGCAGAAATGGTGGGGTGGAGTGATGAAAAAGGGATATCACCATTTTGGGAAGCGATTGGGCGCAAGTTTTTCCATATGGATTACGCCCAAGCGCAGCATTTGGTTGCCACACGCAGTAAAACCTTTGTTGCGGAGTTAATGCCCAGCTATCCAATATATGTCAGTTTGTTACCTGATGCTGCCCAGCATGTGATTGGACAAATTCATCCTGATGCTGAATTACCGTGGTCGATTCTGATGGCAGAAGGTTTTGAAGATGAAGATTATTTGGCCATTTTTGATGGTGCCCCGACTTTGGTTGCACGCACCGATCATGTCCGTTCAATCGCAGCGGCAAAACGCTATTTTGTGCGTCAAGCCCCCCCCTCATCACCGCATCTCCAACCTTATCTCTTAGCTAACACGGCCACAGCCGAGTTTCGCGCCACTGTCACCGCTGGTATGGTCGAAGCCAATAAACTGTATCTCCCAGCAGAGACATGCGCGGCACTGGGGCTACGCGAGGGGGAAGTGGTGAGTGCTTTATCTGTGGATGAATCGTTATGTTAGTGCTGCGCCCAATTGCCGAAACCGATCTTGCCATCTTGCTACGCTTTGCGGCAGCCGCAGGGGTGGGGGTGACTTCCTTGCCGGTGGATGAAACGCGTCTTGCTCAACGGATTACTGCATCACAGCGTGCTTTTGCCGGTAATAGTCCCTTGGCTGAAGCCGACTATTTATTCGTGCTAGAAGATCAATCGCGGCAACAAGTCTTGGGGATCAGCGCGATTCGTGGCGCGGTGGGTTTGGATGCGCCGTGTTATCACTATCGGATTGGCACGATGGTACACGCTTCTCCTGCTTTAGGGATTTGGAGCCAACATCAAAGTTTATTTCTGTCAAATGACTACACCGGCTGTGCTGAATTGTGCTCACTGTATCTCGATCCGAGTGTCCGAGGCCAAGGGTTCGGGGCTTTGTTATCACGGGCGCGATTTTTGTTCATTGCACAATTTATCGACCGCTTTCCCTCTCGGGTGATTTCTGAATTGCGCGGCGTGTGTGATAGCCAAGGGCGTTCTCCCTTTTGGGAAGGCCTAGGCCGTCATTTTTTCCAAATTGAGTTTGCCGAAGCGGATCGTTTAACAGGACTCGGCCACAAAGCTTTTGTGGCAGAAATGATGCCGAAATATCCTGTTTATCTGGATTTTCTGCCTGCTGAAGCTCAAGCAGTGCTGGCGCAAACGCATCCCGATACGGTGTTAGCAGAAGCGCTGTTGCGTGATGAAGGGTTTGTGCAACAAGGCTACGTCGATATTTTTGATGGTGGGCCAACGCTGGTGGCTGCGACTGAGCACATTCGTACCATTGCTGCCAGTCGGTGTTATCAATTGCGGGTGGTTGAACAACTTGCTGCAACCGCTACGCCCTATCTTCTGAGCAATACAGTGGATCAACAGTTTCGGGCGGTGCTTGCTTCGGCTGTCTGTTATCACGAGCGGCAAGAAATTGAGCTGACATCCGGTGTGGCTGCAGCGTTATTACGACAAGTGGGCGATACCGTGCGGGCCTGTCCAGTGCCTGTGCGGTGAAATAGATGTGATCACCAGCGCTGCGCCATTTCGGTGCAGTGCATCCTGAAATCATCCCACGGTTGTCTCCTACTCAAACTGTTTAAGATTCTCAACGATGATTTTGCAGACTTTACGTTGACCTTTCTCAAATTTGGCATGACGAAATAATTTTCGGCTTTCTTGGTCATGCTCTGCCCTTTTTATGCAATTTATGGAATATTTTTTCTGCTATGACAGAAAAAATGCCATTTTCTCTACAGCTATTGTTGGCCTTTTCGAGTAAAACAATAGGGTGACAGGGCTTTTCCTCGCGTTTAAAAAAATATTCACATTCTGCAGATTGCGTTGCAAAACAGTGCTGCGTTTCCCTGTTTTGGGGCATGTTTTATGCCAGATTATTGTGCGCTGCGACATTGCAAAATAGTGAAAACATAGGGGAATTTTCCATAAAACTGCGCTAAGGTAGTGTAAAACCCCAGTCTGTTAGCGTAACTGCAGCAAATAATTTTTTTATTGCGTTGACAGGGTGGGCAGTCAAAACCATAATCCGCCCCATACCGCGCAAGCGGTTTTTCAAATAAAAAAGACGGGGTCACGAGGTGTGTAATTTCTGACCTGTCCTTGCTTAACTTTGTTGCTCGACAAAGTTTAACCCCATGCAAAGGAGAGTTCCTGCTGTGGATATCTTTCTACAACAGATACTGAATGGGCTGGTGCTCGGCAGTATTTATGCGCTGATTGCGCTTGGGTACACCATGGTGTACGGCATTATGGGCTTGATCAATTTTGCCCATGGTGAAGTGACGATGATTGGTGCCATGGTAACGATTACCGTATTGGGTGTTTTAGCCAATGCCGGTGTTGATTTACCGGGGGCAGTGATGGTGTTGTTGGCCCTCATGGTGGCAATTCCGGTGTGTATGTTGCTGGGTTTCACCATCGAACGGGTCGCCTATCGGCCATTGCGTAATGCACCGCGCTTAGCACCGCTGATTACGGCGATTGGTCTGTCGATTGTGTTGCAGAACTTGGCCATCTTAATTTGGGGTCGTAACTACATCCCATTCCCTCCCTTGTTGCCTCACGATAGCGTCAATATCTTTGGTGCCTCGATTACCGTGTTGCAAGTCGTCATTATCTTCTTGGCCATTGCCATCATGATTGGCTTGTTGCTGATGGTAGAAAAAACCAAGCTTGGCCGTGCCATGCGTGCTACCAGCCAAAACCCAGCGGTGGCTGGCTTGATGGGGGTCAATGTCAACACCGTGATTTCGATGACCTTTGTGATTGGCGCCGGTTTAGGCGCGATTGCTGGCGTGATGGTCGCGGCAAACTACGACCAAGCACACTCGCACATGGGCTTCTTGATTGGTCTGAAAGCATTTACTGCTGCGGTGTTAGGTGGGATTGGCAACCTTGGTGGTGCCGTCGTGGGTGGCATTCTGTTAGGGGTGATTGAGTCGTTGGGCGCGGGTTATATCGGTGATTTAACCGGTGGTTTCCTCGGCAGCCACTATCAAGACATCTTTGCCTTTATGGTATTGATTTTAGTGTTGGTGTTCCGTCCGTCTGGTTTGTTGGGCGAACGCGTGGCCGAACGTGCTTGATTGACTGGGAGACAGACAGATGACACAAGTCAACAAGGTAAAACAACTGGCCGTTTTCGGCTTGGCAGCGATTGGTTTGGCCTGCCTACCCTTTATTGTCGGCGGGACATTGGGGAATTCTTGGGTCCGTACCCTCGATTTTGCCCTGCTGTATATCATGCTGGCGTTGGGCCTGAATATCGTGGTTGGTTTTGCTGGCCTGCTTGATTTAGGGTTTATCGCTTTCTATGCGGTGGGGGCTTATACCTACGCGCTGCTCAACTCGCCACACTTCGGTATCTTCTTACCGTGGTGGACCATCTTACCCGTGGGAGCCTTTCTTGCTGCATGTGCGGGGATTATGTTGGGGACACCGGTATTAAAACTACGCGGTGACTACTTGGCGATTGTGACCTTAGGTTTTGGGGAAATTATTCGGATTTTTATGAATAACCTCAACGCACCAATCAACATTACCAACGGCCCACAAGGGGTGAATATGATCGCCCCTGTTGAAATTGCCGGCGTAAGCTTAGGTAAATCGATTGAGCTGTTTGGTACCAAAATTAACTCGGTGTATCTCTACTACTACTTGTTCCTGATTCTCTGCGTCTTAACCGTGATTGTGTGTTCGCGTTTGCAACACTCTCGCATCGGTCGGGCATGGGTGGCATTGCGTGAAGATGACATTGCAGCTTCTGCCATGGGGATTAACATTCGCAACATCAAACTGTTGGCTTTTGCCCTCGGTGCGGTGTTTGGTGGGATTGCCGGTGGTTTGTTTGCCAGCTTCCAAGGTTTCGTGTCACCAGAATCCTTCGGCTTGTTAGAGTCGATTATGGTGTTGGCGATGGTGGTCTTGGGCGGGATGGGACATATTCCGGGTGTGATTTTGGGCGCGATTTTGCTGACCATTACCCCAGAATTGCTGCGTGATGTGATTGGCCCAGTCCAAATGGCTGTTTTTGGCAAAATGTTGATCGATCCAGAAAATGCACGGATGTTGTTGTTCGGTTTAGCGCTGATTTTGGTGATGTTGTTGCGTCCAGAAGGCCTGTGGCCGAATAAGCGTCGGGCAGCTGAGTTCCACGATGCCCTCGACGAAGATTTGCCTGCTGTTGATTCTCAGGCACGTCAAGAAGGAATCAAGGGGTAAATCATGGCAGAAGCACTACTTAAAATTGAAGGTATTCACAAACGCTTCGGTGGTCTGCATGCGCTCAACGATGTTGGGCTGACGATCAACAAAGGTGAGATTTACGGTTTGATTGGCCCGAATGGGGCGGGTAAAACCACTTTGTTTAACGTGCTAACCGGTTTGTATCAGCCTGATGAAGGGGTGTTTACTTTTAACGGTAAAGACCTGTTCTGCAAAAAACCGCATGTGATTGTGGAAGCAGGGATTGCTCGGACATTCCAAAACATCCGTCTGTTTGGTGAAATGACGGCGTTGGAAAATGTGATGGTTGGCCGTCATGTCCGTACTTTTGCTGGGGCGTTGGGTGCGATGTTGCGGGATAAAAAAACTCGCAACGAAGAAAAAGCCATCCGACAACGGGCGCGTGAGCTGTTGGCCTATGTTGGCATTTCCGAAGTGGCCAATGAACGGGCAAAAAACCTCAGCTATGGTCACCAACGGCGTTTAGAGATTGCGCGTGCTTTGGCTACCGAGCCGACTTTGTTGGCCTTGGATGAGCCTGCTGCTGGCATGAACCCGCGTGAGACAGAAGACTTGCAGGTGTTGATGGAAAAAATCCGCGCCACCGGCGTTACGTTGTTGTTGATTGAACACGATGTGAAGTTAATGATGACTTTATGTGACCGGATTGCGGTGCTGGACTACGGTAAGAAAATTGCCGAAGGTTTGCCTGCCGAGGTGAAAAACAATCCTCGCGTGATCGAGGCCTATTTGGGAGCTGCCCACGCATGAGCCTGCTTGAAGTGAAAAAGCTTGAAGTTGCCTACGGTGGCATTCAAGCGGTAAAAGGGATCGACTTGCATATTGAGCAAGGCGAATTGGTGACGCTGATTGGTGCCAACGGTGCAGGTAAAACCACGACTTTGAAAACCTTAGTGGGTTTGGTCAAGCCTAAGTCAGGTTCGATTAGCTACGATGGCAACGACTGCACGAAAATTCCGGTGCATCATTTTGTGTCGAAAGGTTTGTCCTTGGTGCCCGAGGGCCGTGGTGTATTTTCACGCTTAACCGTTGAAGAAAACCTGCGGATGGGCGCGTTTTACCGCAACGACCCAAATGCTATCAACGCAGAAATCGAGCATGTTTACGAGCTCTTTCCTCGTTTGAAAGAACGCTATAAACAGTTGGCTGGGACGTTGTCGGGCGGGGAACAACAGATGTTAGCGATGGGACGTGCGATTTTGGCGAAACCCAAGCTGTTGTTGTTAGACGAACCTTCGATGGGTTTAGCACCGATTATCGTGCAAAAAATCTTTGAAATTGTGAAAATGATTTCTCAGCAGGGTGTGACCATTTTACTGGTTGAACAAAACGCGAAGTTGGCGTTAGAAGTCTCCGACCGAGGTTATGTGATGGAGTCCGGTAAAATTACTATGTCCGGCCCTGCACAAGAATTACTACACAGTGATGCGGTGAAAAAAGCCTATTTGGGCGAATAAACACCGACAACCGTTCACGAGACTTGTGCCACCCTGTGAGGGGTGGCATTTTTTTGTCTGGGGGGCGGATGGGGCCGGCAGCTAAGCCAAGGGTAGGCAGGTTTTTTTGTCCACTGCCGAAGTTATCGTTTGGTGCAGGTGTGATTTTTTCTTGTGTTGTTGTTGTGGTGTTGCTATATTTAATGAATGTGCCGCGTTGTAGGAATAACTGCAATTAACGGCCCAGCTTTTTCGATCTTTAAAAAGTTGGTAACCCCCTCTAGAAGCCCTTGATTTGTAAGGGAAATTCAGAGCGAAGGGTAGTAATTCAGCCCTGTTGTTAAAGGGATTAAGACAGTCACTTCGACTCTCCACCCAGTACTCTACTACAGTAGTAATTCAGCCCTGTTGTTAAAGGGATTAAGACTTCACATTCGACATCGCAATATTCCCCGTCAACACGGTAGTAATTCAGCCCTGTTGTTAAAGGGATTAAGACATTTTGTTTACTGCTTTTGCTTGCTGTGTTGTGTAGTAATTCAGCCCTGTTGTTAAAGGGATAGAGTAATTCCAATAAAAAAAGCCCGTTATCGGGCTTTTTTCGTTTCTATTCGTTTTTGTTTTAACTGGTAGCGTGGGCACTGCTTTTGTGCCCACTGATTTAGCCAAGTCGCGTTATTTCTTAGCCTCACATTCTATTGCTCTCATTCGACCAATTTCCACCCGCAAAGCTGAGCCTTTGCCCCGAATCGTATTCGGGCCATTGCTATACATAAAACCAGACCCACTCGGCTGTTGTTGTAGCTCGATGGTGTAACGGTCAAATTTTTTGAGACACCAAGATCGGTTTTTTTGTTGCCATGTTCCGCTCGTAAACTGTTGGCGGTAGATTGCCTCGAGCGGAGTGTAGC